>CAMNQH010000004.1 GCA_946549035.1 uncultured Lachnospiraceae bacterium
GCTAATCGCCTGCTAAAAGGAGCATCTAAAACGCCTTAAAATCAGCAGTCACAGGTCGGTACGAGATAATATTCTGAATCCGTGACAAGCAAGGAAATACAGGGATTAGATAACATTAAGAGGGAGCTGCCTACTAGCAAATAGCCCTACTCCTAAGCGGTAGGCCGGAGGTTCAAATCCTCTTAGCGACGTAATGAGAAGTGCCGAAAATACTGGCATACCAGGGTTTCGGCATTTCTTATTTTTTTCAAAAATTGTATACATTTGCTTAAATTTACAGAGTATAAGTAAGTACTAAAGTATGGAAGAAGTGTTGAAAAAATTATTTTCTAATGGCATTTTTGTTGATATTTTTCGTTTCGTATGGTAGCATTGAAATAGGTATAGAGAAGAAGGCATTGTTCATTTAACTATGTTATCAATAAAATAATTTTATAAAAATAAAAATCGCGAAGGCCAAACAATTTCATAATTATTTGAGCCTTATGCGCAGCGAAAGGAATGGATATAATTATGAAAAATAGTAGTTTTCAAAAAAATTATTCCTATGCTATTTGTATAGCAGTTTTGGTTCTTTTGGAAGTATATTTGATGATTAACTATCCTAATTTATGGATTGGAATCATAGCAGATGCCTTACTAATTGTTCTTTTTATATGTCTGATTATTTCATTGAATGCCGCTTTGGCAAAGGAAAAGGAAGAAAAAAAACATGATTGGCAAGAAGAAATCTATAGTATTAGTAAATCTGAAAAAGCAAATTATATTTTGTTGAAAAAGAGCTTTTTAGATCTGGAAGATCGGTTTGTAAAGCAAGATAAAATGAATCTTTCATTATCAAATGCCATTGATGTAAGCGAGCGAAAGATTCAAAGAGCCATTATGCAGATTATGGAAGAAGATAAAAAGGTTGCCAGAATTTCTGTCGGAAGAAGCAAAGAAAATGCGGATGCTGTTGTGAACTCCAATAATGAATTAAAAAGAAAAATGAATTCATTGGAGAACCATTTAAGTATGTTAGATGAAAAGATGGATTCCATGGAACATTTGGTGGCGTCCTTAAATAATTCTGAGTCAGAAGCAAAGCAATATCAAAATATTATTTCATCCATAGAGAGTTTGGAAGAGAAGTTAAAAACGTACATAGAGGAACATATTCAAACGATTGGACAGGCGGTGGATAAAGAGAAATCAGTAACTGAAATTAATTTCAACAGAGAAGAGAATTCTTTCGAAACAGATGAGAGTTATAATTCGGAACATTTAGAAATACTCTCGGAAGAGAATGATACCGACAATGGAGAGAGCTTAACGGAAGAATTTGAACATTCTGAAATCATTCCAGATGAAAATATAAATGAATTGGAATTGATTTCGAACGAAGGTCTCAATGAGTTTGAATTGAGCCAAGATAAAATGGTAGATACTATTAGCAATGTGATAACAGAAGAGATAGAATCTGTAGATTTTAAAATGGCAGTAGAAAATGAGAAATACAAGGAAGAAGTGTCAGGGATTATAGATTCTGAAGAGGTTTCGAAGAATGAAGAAATAGAAGAAGAGGCTCCTAAGATTATAGATACTGAAGGGATCTTAAAGAATGAAGAACTCAAAGAAGAGGACTCCAAAATCATAGATACTGAAGGAACCTTAAAAAATGAAGAACTAGAAAAAGAGGACACTATAATTAAAGCTTCTGAAGAGATCTTGAAGAATGAAGAACTTAGGGAAGAGGATTCCGAAATCATAGATACTGAAGGAATCTTAAGAAATGAAGAACTAGAAGAAGAGGCAGGGATTATAGATACTGAAGAAATCTTAAAGAATATAGAATTCAGGGAAGAGGGTCCCGAGATCGTAAATTCTGAGGAAATCTTGAGAAATGAAGAACTAGAAGAAGAAGCAGAGATTATAGATACTGAAGAAATCCTAAAGAATATAGAACTCAAGGAAGAAGAACCTGAGATTATAGATTCTGAGAAAAGTTTGAAAAATGAAGGGATGAAAGATGTAAGAGAAACAACGGAAGAAAAACTTGATAATAATATACTAATTGATCAAGTAGAAGTTCCAAATATGGAAGATAGCACTGAATTAGATTCTTATATCAATACATTGGATAAAGAGGAAACAGGTAATTTAAATAGAAATAAGGATGCTTCCATTAATGTAGAGAAAGAGGTGGATGCAGAGGAGATAATCAGCCCAGAAAAAATGGATGATCCGAATAAAATGATGACTCCAGATGATATTGCTGCTTTGTTAGCAGGTCTTGGTTCTGATAAGTCAAAATCAAAACCAAAGCCAGTTTCAGAACCAGAAGTTCCTCAGGCAGAACCGAAGAAAGAACCTGTTACATTAGATACTTCAAATCCGAATAAAATGATGACTCCGGATGAGATAGCTGCGCTGATAGCAGGACTTTAAAAGTATTATTTTCTACTTTAGAAATATTGAAAGATTATAGTTTCACCTAAAAAATGGCTGTTGTATTATATAGTAAATTTACAAGATATCGGATAGTATAGGTTATAGAGTACCTTATCTTGATAGAATTTAGTATAATACAACAGCCATTTTATTTTAGATGATTAAAACTTTTAAACTGGATGCTTTATTATTTCTACAATAACAGCAACGGCTTTTTCCATAGCTTCCACGGTAATGTGTTCATAAGGGCCATGAAATCCTTCCCCGCCAGTTCCAATATTTGGACAAGGAAGACCTTTAAAACTTAATCTTGCACCGTCCGTTCCGCCTCTTACCGGAAGAGAAACAGGTTCCATACCTTGGGAACGAATAGCGTCCTTAGCTTTATCCACAATATAAAAATTTTCTTCTATAATTTCCAACATATTATGATAACTTTCCGTGATTTCCAGAGAAATAAATTCTTTACCATACTTTTTTTTCATCAATTCCGCAATTTCTTTCAAAAAATCCATGCGTTTCTGATAAGAAGTTTTATCATGATCTCTTATAATATAAGAAAGTTGTGCGTTATTCACGTCTCCGGAAATAGCTGTTAAATGGTAAAATCCTTCTCTATTTTGAGTATGCTCCGGCGTCTCGGCAGATGGAAGCAGAGATTGAATTTCACAGGCAATCGAGGCCGCATTTACCATAATATTTTTGGCGGATCCTGGATGAACATTTACGCCTTTGATATAAAATGTTGCAGAAGCCGCATTAAAATTTTCATAGGCAACTTCACCTTCGTAGTCACCATCCAGAGTATAGGCATAATCAGCTTGAAAATAGTCTAAATCAAACAAATCTGCGCCACGTCCAACCTCTTCATCTGGTGTAAAACCAATCCAAATATCGCCGTGAGGAATCGAATTTTGAATAATTTGCTCAATGGCTGTAAGAATTTCGGCGATTCCTGCTTTATCGTCAGCTCCCAATAATGTAGTTCCGTCTGTTACGATTAAGGTTTGTCCAACCCGTGAGGACAGCCTGGGAAAATCAGATACCTTTAATACCTCTTTGGAAGAAGATAAAATTACATCCTTTCCATCGTATTCCGGAATCATTGTTGGCGTAATATTTTTCCCCGAGAAGGAAGGAGCTGTATCCATATGAGCAATAAAGCCTATAGATTTTTTTGATTCGTATCCTTTGGTTGCCGGCAGCATACCATAGACATAGCAATGATCGTCACATTTGACTTTTGACAGCCCCATTTCTTTCATTTCCTTTTCTAATTCCCGTGCTAAATCAAATTCACGGTCAGAACTGGGAATCTCCTTTTGATCTTCACAAGATGTAGTCCAAATTGATACATACTTTAAAAAACGATCTTCAACCTTCATAAGTACCTCCTGTTATTTAATTTCAGTGACTGTAACCGGATTATCTCCATCCAGATAATATAATTGAATTTTGTCACCAATGTTATAAGTTACAATTTGAATCAAATTTTTGTTTGTTATATCAATATCAAAAATTTTGTTATTTCCTTCTAAAGTCAGATAAATATGAGAATTTCCGTCAATGATTACCGACATCATGTTTTTTATTTTACCAGAGGCTTTTTCAGATAAACCAGTCTCGGAAGCAGAAATGCCATTGTTTGTTAGAAGCTCATTATAAGCTTTTTCACAGGATTGAATGGTATCACCAGTTGCAACCCATTGATATTTCTGAATATTTACCATAGCATATTTTTTTACCAGTCCGGCGTCGTCTTTTAATGCCATAAAATAAGTAGGTTCATTGGCAATATTTAATAACAGAGGGAAGGTGGCGTGATAACCAAGATTTTGTACTTGTCCTTCTGCAGAAGACATAGCAGACTCTTCAGTAGCGCCTTCTATTTTATAAAAATGTGTTTCCATGGTTCTCTGATTAATTAAAACAAAGCCTACATTAGATTGATCTCCGCTGACGCTTGTAACCCCTGAGTAGACCCAAACATCATCGTTTAAGGCAATATAATTATAACCATTTGTGGTCTGTAAACAATCGCGCTGGCCAAGAATACTATTAAAATATCCGTGTTTTAAAGTTCCATTGTAATTATAAAGTTCCATTAGAAGCTCAGCACGATAAACTTTATCAATCCACTCCGGTACTTGATCTACATCATATACGGTAGAACTGCCATCAATGGCGTTACAAATTACTACTTTTCCAATGGTTTGTCCTCCAAATAATCCAATGTTAAATTTCTTCACAGGACAAATCCAAAAAGGCGTACCATTATCATCGATCTCAAAGAATATTTGCTCGTCAAATATATAAGTTGGAAATTGAAAACGCAGATGACGGTAAATATTGCGATTAAAATATTCAGATTTTGAATATTTGATACCTTCTGTAAGTTTTACGCATTCCGTATTCTGGGTGGCCATATCAATCTTTATATAAGCAGGAATCCCAGAACGTTGGTTTGTAAGCCATTTAATAGGGCTTGCATAAGAAAGGGGAGTCACCCGTACCGGTCGATTATTGACGTTAATTTGAGTATAATCATTGGATACTTCAAATTGGGAAACCATATCTACCATACTGCCCATTTTACGGTCGCCCAAAAGTGAAGCAGAATCTTTATCTAAAATGGGGATCGTATTAAAGTCAGCCGGAGAAATTTCATCAGTAAAATTGCGTTCTTCCACAGTCATTAATTGTTGATATTTTTTTGCATTGATAATTGGGGAAGATAAAATAGTTCCAATGGCTAACACAATCAGTAAAATTCCTGCTAATATAAAACCAAATTTTGCAAAACCCAAATCCTTCCATGAAGTAGGAAATGGAAAGTAGCGTGATGCATGTTGTGATTTTTTGTTAGCTTTTGCAGATCGTCGAATTGCCAGTAAAACGCTGATAATAAGCAATATAACAAGTACAAATATCCAGGTTCCAATGGAATGGATGTTTATTGCAGGAAGGGCAATATAGTAGTAGATAAAAGCTGCAAAAAGCAGTAAAACAACTGCCAGTATCTTTGTGAGAGTTTTTTTCATAGTCTGCTCCTTTGTGGATTATATAAAATATATTTAATTGTACTATTTAAATAGTACAATTAAACAATACTATTCTATGCTTATTCTTGCTGCATGTCAAGAAATTCCTTAAAGAAATGTAAAAAAATTGAAAAAAAGTATTGCATTTTTTTTATAAGTATTATATAATAACTTTTGTCTTAAGGAATAAGTTATTAAAAAGGAAATAAGCGCCTTTAGCTCAGTTGGAAGAGCACCTGACTCTTAATCAGGGTGTCCAGGGTTCGAGCCCCTGAAGGCGCATTTTGAAAGGGCTATAGCAAGATATGAACTCTGTTGTAGTTCTTTTTTTGTATCTTTTAAAGTAATCTTCATGTACAATGAGATTATATCTCAGTTTGTAATTAGTTGAACTTTATGAAAGAACGAAATGGTAATTCATAGGAAATTTTTTCAAAGGCTCTCAACAATTTATTTCTTTTTATCATTTAACATCGAAGAAATCTCTAATACGTTTTTTTTCAACGACATTACCCGCTTATCCATGGAAGGTTTTGCATAAGCAAATTCCGAAAGCTTTTGTTTGAAATTCTTTTTCTTTTTTGGCATAGGAATTTCCTGTTTATTTTGTAAGTCTTACTATATTATATTTCAAAATAATAATTTCTATGATAAAATACTTGTAAAATAGGTGATAAAAAAGAAGAATCTTTCATAGAGATTAGCTCTAAAAGGATCGGCTAGATCGTATAAGAAAGGAAAAAGAAATGCAGCGAATGTTAATTGCATGTTCCATGCTGGAAGATGAAGTAAAAAAAATTTATGAAGAGACAGGATGTAACATCCCTGTCATATGGGTGGAAAGAGGATTCCATAATACACCGGAAAGGCTGAAAAAAGAGCTTCAAAGAATCATTGACGAGCATCAGGATTGCGATGAAATATTACTAACATTCGGTCTTTGCGGAACCGGGACAGAAGGAATTGTAAGTAAAAATACAGTGCTTGTTATGCCAAGATTTGACGATTGCATAAATATGCTTTTATGCCAGGGGAAGCGAGAAAGCCGTGGTCTTACAAAAGCAGACAGTATTTATATTACCAGAGGATGGACAATGGATTCTGAGGCAATTTTGGCTCAATATGACAAATATGTGGAAGATTATGGAGAGGAATCTGCAGAAGAAGTAATGGAAATGTTATACGAACATTATAAAACGATAACGGTGATTGATACAGAAAGCTATGAGAAAGCTCCGGTAATTGAATATGCCAATCAGGCTGCCCGGCTGCTTGGTTTAACCTCTCAGGTTACAGCAGGTTCTACAAATGTTTTGAGAGATCTTCTTCTTGGAAATTGGGAAGAACATTTTATTGTGCAGAAGCCGGGCCATTCAGTTACCCAATCATTGTTTTGTTTTCCATAATGCTTATGGAGATGCAATTAGTTTCATGATTGGATTTCCCATAGCAGAAAAACGTTGTTCATATTCTGTCATAATATTACCAACAATCATATCTGTATCGTGATGGAGATCTCTGGTACAGGCGTCCAGATTCCATTTAGCGAGCGCAATTTGTTCCAGAGAAAAATCAAATAAAGATTCATTGTCAGTTTTAAATTCCACATGACCATCGACTTTAAGGATTTGATTGTATCTGGAAAAAAATTCTTTCGACGTTAGTCTCCGCTTTGCATGGCGGTCCTTTGGCCAAGGATCAGAGAAGTTTAAATAAATGCGGGATACTTCCTGTTTTGCAAAGACAGAAGTGATATTTTCAGCATCCATGCGAATAAATTTTATGTTTTCCAGCGGCTGCTCCTCCATTTTCTGCAATGCACGAAGGAGGACACTGGAATATTTTTCAATGCCTATATAATTGATATGGGGATTGTTTTTTGCTAATGTCATAAGAAATTGCCCTTTCCCCATACCTATTTCCACATGTAAAGGATTATTATTTTTAAAAAGCTCATCCCAACAACCTTGAAGTGTGGTTGGTTCTTGAATGCACCATTTATTTTCTGCTATCATTTCCCTAGATCCGGGAATATTTCTTAATCTCATGAATTCCTCCTGCAAAGTATTGTGATAAATAAGGCTGCTTTTTTATTCTACTATAAGAAATGAAAAATGAAAAGAGTAAGGACTTTAATATTCAAAAAAGTAAAGAAAAAAGTAAAGAAAATGTAAAAGTTGCCATTTTGAAGAAAATACTTTATAATATACATGATGTGGATGAGGCAAAGGAGAAAGCTATGAGAAAACGAAAGAGATTGAGTGGAATCCTGGCAGGTATCATATGTCTGTTCCCATTTAGCCATATACCTGTCTATGCAGAAGCTTATTGGCCCAGCGGGCCGGAAGTAGAAGCAGAAGCTGCCGTTGTTATGGAAGCTTCCACCGGAACTGTACTTTATGAAAAAAATCCTCATGAACAGTTGTATCCGGCAAGCATAACAAAGATCTTGACTACACTTTTGGCAGTTGAAAATTGTAGCTTGGATGAGGAAGTTACATTTTCTTATGAGTCTGTGCACAATATTGACCGAGAGAGTACTCATATTTCCCGGGATGTGGGAGAAATTATGACTATGGAACAATGTTTGTACGCAGTTATGTTGGGATCAGCCAATGAATGTGCCTATGCCGTTGCTGAACATGTTGGAAAGGGCTATGAGAATTTTCTTGCCATGATGAATGATAGGGTTGCTCAATTGGGTTGTAAAGATACTCATTTTAATAATCCTCACGGCCTACCAGACGAGCAGCATTATACCAGTGCTTACGATATGGCTTTAATTTCCCAAGATGCTCTTAAAAATGATATTTTTCGGATGATTACAGGTACAAAACGGTATACCATTCCCAAAACAAATAAGCATCCCAATGAAGAAACGCCTCTGGTAAACCATCATAAGATGTTGACAAATTATCAAGGCGATACGGCATATCTTTATGAGGATTGTATTGGCGGTAAAACCGGTTATACAGATTTGGCAAGAAGGACTTTAGTAACCTTTGCAGAACGAGATGGCATGACACTAATTTGTGTTGTCATGAAGGAAAACAGTAATGTAGATTATATTGATTCGGCTCAATTATTAGATTATTGCTTTGATAATTTTACCATGTGGAATATTTCGGAAAATGAGTCGCAATACAAAATAGCCGGTATTGCAAATACGGAGATATTTTCTGCAGCAAAGAGTTTTGTTGATATAGACAGAGAGAGCCAGATAGTTTTGCCAAAGACGGCAGTATTTGAAGATGCATCCTTTGAAATTATCGAAAATGAAAATGAAAGCGAAGTGGTGATACTACAGTATAAATATGGAGATCGTATCGTTGGAGGCGCAAAGATCGCAGCCACCAATGCCCAAGTAGAAATGTATGAGTTTCACAACAATATACCAGAAAAAAAGGCGAAAAGGGAGCCTTTGAAAATAAATACAAAATATATTGTTGTAGGAGTTGCAGTTGTAATAGGTGTTGCTATATTTGGAATGGTAGCCTATTATATATTAAGTAATTTTTATATTATTCGTCATAAATTAAAATCAAAGCGAAAAGAGAAAAATAGGTTTAAAGTAATAAAATCAGGCAAGCACAGTAAATGGAAAATGAGATGGTAAAGGTCCTGATACTTAGATATAAGATGCTTATGATGTCCTCTATTATATAAAAAGACATTTATTTGAAAAGTTGTAAGTCTTTTTATATAAAAAGGACATCATAATTTTTTGATAAATTAACAGCTATATAGAGAGGTTCGTAATTCTGATTCTCCTATTGGATAATTTGGACAATATATGAATGATTGTATCTACTATACGCCAAAAAGATACAAAAAGCAAGAAAGGATTCTGTTGACAGTGAGAAAAAGTTGAAATATAATTAATAACCACATGAATTCTATTGGAGCGGAAAAATATGTCAAAAAAAGAAGAAAAAAAGAAATTTTTGATAAGAAAAGTGAAAGAGCTGGTAGAAAGTAATCATGGATTAGTAAAAACCTCTCAACTATATGAAATGAATATTGATTATCGCAGAATTCAAAACTTAATAGAAGAAGGAATATTAGAGCGGGTAAAAAACGGCTATTATAGTATTGCATTTCAAGAAAAAGATGAAGAATCTATGGTCGTCCGGTTGTTTGGGGACGGAGTACTTTGTTTGGAGAGCGCGCTGTATTATTATCATTATATTCAGGTAAAGCCTTCTTATTGGCATATTGCAGTAGATAAAAATACTTCAAAGTCCAGGTTTAAAATGGATTATCCTTTGGTAAAGCCATATTATACGGAACCTGATATGTTGAAACTGGGAGCAAAGAAACTTCAGCTAAGGGATGGTATAATTGGAATTTATGATAAAGAACGGATGATATGTGATTGCTTAAAATTTGAAGAAAAATTGGGGCGTGAAGTAATACAGGAAGCATTGAGAAGTTACTTAAAAGAACCTGTAAAAGATATTCAAAAATTAATGGAGTATGCCAGAGCTAGAAGAGTTGTTCAAAAAGTGCAGAATAGAATTGGAGTGTGGCTGTAATGGAAAGGCATATAAGGAAAAATATAAATTTTCCAACGATTGGAGAGATTCGAGAAAAAGGAAATGAGCTGGGATTTTCATATGTGCAGTCTCTTTCGCTATTTTTATATGAAACTATTTTATATTGGGTAAGTAAATCAGATTTGAGAGAGGAATTATGGTTGAAGCCTTCGGACCTTCAGATTATAGAAAGGCACTCGGGCGTTTGTAATGAGATTATTTTTTATCGGGAAAATGTTTCTTATCAGGAATTGCATGAGTCTTTGATTAAATTATTTCAAGGAAGGGAAACACAGCAGTTTAAGTTAGAATGGGATGCTCTTCTTTATGACAAAAAGATTGAGATTGTATTGGATACAAAATTGGAACAAGTGGCAATTCCTTTTAAGATGATTATTTGCCCTATCTTAGAGAAAGACCGATTTCCCAAGGAGGAGAACTATCAATTTCTTCTTCTGGAAGAGAAACAAATTACATATAATGCGTATCCCATGGAACAACAATTAACAGAATGCTTTTATGAGATTTTGGACAAGTTAGAGCTGATCAATGATGGTAAAGTTTATGACACTGTGTATTGGATCTTAAAAAATTATCCTGTGGAAGGTAGGAGAATGTATCTTCATTTTACAGATTATCTGAGAAAAAATGAATTGGCTTCTGCGGAAAAACGTTGGGATACAGTATTAGGTTATATAGATTATACTTATATGAAAAAAAAATGGGATAAGTATCGCAGAATATACGAAAAAGAAATCTCATGGGAGGAGTGTATAAAACTTATGAACGAATTTTTTTCTCCTATTTGGAGAGCCTATTTGGAAGACCATATTTTTCTGGGAGATTGGATGCCAAGTCTTGGACGATACTTGGATTAACGTAAGTAAATGTAAGGTTATAAAAAAAAGAGGCTGTTAAAAACAAAGATTTTCATTTTCTGGAAAAAAGAATCTTTGTAACAGCCTCTTAATCTTTATACGGCAGGGAATTTCAATTCGCGGTATTTGCCATATTTCTTCTGTACTTCCTCCATATTTTGGAAGAAATGGATTCTGGTTTCAATAATTTCATCTAAATGCAAATCCCGGCATTTATCTATATTACGATCGCGGCATAAGCCGTTTTCAGCTAATACAAATTTTACTTTGCCGTTTGCATCTTTTACTAAGTCTCCGCCAGCACCGCAAACAGCACATTCAAAGGGGAATTGAATACCGTCCCAATGTACGTCTCCCTTGAAAATCAAACCGCCGTGGCAGTTGGGGCAAAGTCCCATATCCGGGTCTCCCAGCCATGTTCTTTCCTCATAAGGAGTCTGGATGGCCTTGATGATATTGTTACCCATCTCATGGGCGCGTTTCAGATGGTCTTCCCGTAATAATACATTTCCGGGGCGTCCTACCCGAGTGGTCATATATTGGTCAACAACCTTGATAGATTGCGTGAACATGGAAGCAGCCATAGTCTCCAGGGTAAGTCCTTGCCAGTCATGACAGGAGCCTCCTACGGCAATTAAGCCGGCTACGCAATGTTTATCTTCTTTCAATGCACCGATTTTTAATAAGAATGCTTGTTCATATGCTAAAAATCTTTGAGCAAATCTTGTATAGACAGAGCTTGGCATCAAGTCATAGGTGGGGCATCCGATAATTATACCATCTTGCTGCTGCATAGCTGTGATTAGCTTATCAACATCATCTTTTTCTTTTAAAACGCAGCCTCTGTATTCGCCTTTTCCCTGAGCCACTTCACCCATGTTCATGGTACAGCCTTCACAGCCAGTACAGGGAAGAATATTATAATCAAACAAGTTGATTAAGGTACATTCTGCGCCTGCCTCCTGACATGCCAATAAAGCTTCTTTTACCATAATTTCGCTGTTGCCATTGTGCCTTCCGGCTACAATACCCATTACCTTCATGTTCAAATCCTCCTTTGATATGTAAAAAGAATCTAATTTGATTATTTATAGAATATCATCAGATTGCACAAATTTCAATTAAAATAGAGAAAAAAATAGTTATATTTATGCAATTTTCTTATATACATATGCCTTTTTGTAATGATATAATTGTAATATAGTTATGTTGAATTACTTCATTCTAAAGGAAATAAGTACATGAATGGACAAAGGAGAGAAAAATGACCTTTCAACAAATCAAATATTTTATTACAGTCGCAGAATGTTTGAGTTTTACAGAAGCGGCGAAATGCCTTTTTATTACCCAGCCGGCATTAAGCAGACAAATCAGTACGATAGAAGAAGAGTTGAATATGAAGTTATTTGTCCGCAGTAAAAAAGCGTTAAAACTGACTCCCGGCGGTGTAATTTTATATAATAAACTGCCTCAAATATTACGTGATTATAATGATATTGTGGATGAGGCCAGAGATGCAAATAACGGATTTGAAGGTGCGTTACATTTGGGATTTTTAGATATTTATGATATTCAAACATTGATTCCTCCCGTTTTAAAGACATTTCAAAAGGAATATCCATTGATACAAGTTTTTATGGCCCGCTATTCTTTGGGAAAACTTCCGGTACTTCTCCAGGAAGGCCAGCTTGATTTGATTTTAACCTACGGATTTTCTCTGTTTGATCAGCCGGAACTATTGGTCGAAAATATTCAGAAATTTGAATCTTGTATTATGATGCCGAAAGACCATCCTTTGGCCGAGAAGGAGGACTTGGAATTATCCGATTTGAAGGATGAGATTTTTGTCACCTTGGGAGCAAAAGAGAGTGAGGAGGGTTATAATTATATTATGAGTTTATTCCACCGATACGGCATCCGTCCTAAATTGCGTTTGGTTGATTCTATGGCCAATGTCCAGCTTTGGGTGGAAGCTGGAGGATGTGTGGCAATTGCGTCAGATCGTACAATAGGAAAGGAGAACAGCCATATTGTTTTTCGCCCAATTCCAAATCTTGGAAAGCATGATACGGTGCTAAGTTGGAAGAAGAATAATTATAATCCTGCAATTTCTTTGTTTATGGAATTATTTCGTAAGATTATTTTATAAAGGAAGCTGTTTATCATATTCTATTCTAAGGTGTAATAACGGCTTTGGCCAGTATAATGCTTGCAATGGTTCCGGCTAATGTAGCCAACAGAGCTCCAGACAATGTATAGCGGCTTTTTCTAACATGGGCGGCCATAAAGTATACGCTCATAGTATAAAAAATGGTTTCTGTACTGCTCATCATAATAGAAGCCATGGTTCCTAGTAAAGAGTCCGGACCAAATTCTTTATAGAGGTCGATGAGCAGTCCCGTAGCAGCGGAGGATGAAAACATTTTTACAATTGTGACAGGGACTAATTCAGAAGGGAAATGAAGTAGTTCCATCAAATTTCCAGTTAGTGTGGAAAAGAAATCAAGAAATCCGGAAGCCCGTAATACCCCCACTGCTACCATAAGGCCGATGAGTGTAGGCATTATATTTATAACGGTTTTAAAACCGTCGCCGGCTCCTTTGATGAAATCATCGTAGATATTTTGTTTTTTATTCAACCCTAAGGCTATTATGTAGAAGATTAAGAGTGGGATTAGAGCATCGGAAAGGTAAATGAGGAATTTCATTTCTGAATATCTCCTGGTTTTAGATGCCGTTTTTATAATATATGGAAATTTGCTTGTCAGGTATGACAGTTATATTTTCATTAGAGACAAAACCATATAGTTTGATGATCTTTAACTATTTTAATAGTCATTGATATTATTTCCGCTTCCCATCCATCACCTTACAATATACCACCGCCACCAACGTACTCACCGCCGTCGCAGCAATCGCCGGCCCAACGATCGCCGCAGGATTCACACTCCCATATTGACTCCGATACGCAATGATATTCACCGGGATCAACTGCAGGGACGAGATATTAATAATCAAAAATGTGCACATTTCATTACTGGCGATACCCATCTGTCTCACCGGTCCAGGCAACGATCCTTTTCTTCTGTCTTCTTCCAGCTTTTCTAATTCCTCCATGGCTTTCAATCCCGCAGGCGTAGCCGCCCAGCCCAGGCCGAAAATATTGGCAATCATATTAGTTGCTATGTATTCATTAGCTGCATGTTCTGGAGGGAGGTTTGGGAACAGGAAGCGTAAGAAGGGTTTTAATTTTCTTGTGGCAGCTGAAATCAGTCCTGCATGCTCTGCAATTCGCATGAGCCCAACCCAGAAAGCCATAACTCCTGTCATGGTAATACAAAGCGTAACCGCTTCTTTTGCAGAATCCAATGCGGCGTCTGTAATTGCAGGTAAATTACCTGTAATTGCTGCATAGATTACGCCGATCAGCAACATAAATCCCCACAAATAATTCAGCATAATCGCTCCAAAAAAACATTGTTATTGTATTCTATGCATAACGGGAGATAATAGTGATGGATTTTATTGAAATAAAGGAAACGATATGCTACACTGGATAAGGTATGTTTAAAATTGGCTATGGAATAGAGGAAAAAATAGAGAAATGAAAATAAAGAAAAAAATATGCATTTGGATGACAGCTTGTTGTACATTTTTTATGAGTACATTAAATCTACAGGCTGCAGGCAGTTGGCCGGAGGGACCTGCTATTCAGGGAGAATATGCAATTGTAATGGAGCTTGATACCGGTACGATTTTATACGAAAAAAATGCTCATACTAAATTATATCCGGCTAGTACAACCAAGATTTTAACTGCGCTGTTAGCTCTTGAGAACAGTAAAATGGAAGAAAAGGTTACTTTTTCCTACGACAGCGTCCATAAGACGGAAGGCTCTGGGATTTGGCGCGATGTGGATGAGGTTATGACGATGGAACAATGCATGTATGCATTGATGCTGAATTCAGCAAACGAATGCGCTTATGCCATTGCAGAGCATGTGGGAGGAAGTTTTGATGAATTTGTAAAAATGATGAATGACAGGGCGAAGGCCTTGGGATGTGAAAATACTCATTTTAGCAATCCCCATGGATTGACAGACGAAGAACATTATACAAGCTGTTATGATTTGGCGCTGATTTCCAGGGAAGCTTTAGGAAACGATATGTTTCGTCAAATTACAGCTACGAAACGCTATGAGATTCCGCCCACCAATAAGCATCCTGATGAAATCACATATTTAAAAAATCATCAAAAAATGTTATTCCAGGATGAAGAATATTATTATGAATATTGTGTGGGAGGAAAGACAGGCTATACGGAGGCAGCGGCTCATACCCTTGTAACCTTTGCAGAGAAAGATGGAATGACGCTGATTTGCGTAGTAATGAAAGAGGAAATACCCAATCATTTTGAAGATTCCATTGCATTATTAGATTATTGTTTTGATCATTTTCGTACGTATACGATAGAAGATCAACTGGGAGATGATTTAGAACAAAAACTTCCGAAAAGTGATTTTTTGTCAGGGGAATCCTTTGTAGATATTGAAAAAGGAGGTGCAGTTGTACTTCCGGCAGAAGCTGATTTTTCTGATGTGGAGAAAAAAATAGTAACAGGTAAGACAGATCAGGATACAGTAGGTACTTTAGAATATAGGTATGGAGAACATATAGTCGGTACGGTGGATATTAAACGGACAGACGCTGAAATCAAGAAATTTCCTTTTGGAAAACATCAACTTGAGGCTGAGACAGATCAACAGAAGCCGAAAAAAGTAGTTCGCTTAAATGTGCTTACCATTGTTTTAATCATTGCAGGTGTTTTGCTTTTAGGAGCAGCTATATTTGGCATTTACAAATTTGGGGATAATTTCTATTTTATACGCTATAAATTTAGATCCCGCAGAGGCCATAATGTCAGGGATGGGATTTTGAAACAAAAAAGATGGAAGAGAAGGCGAAAAGATTCATGAGTAAGATCCGTCAGCATATGAAGATTTCCGGACGTGTACAAGGAGTAGGATTCCGATATCGGGCAAAATATGTAGCCAGTTCCATGGGTTTAACAGGTTGGGTAAAAAATGAATGGGACAAAACTGTGGAAATGGAAGTTCAGGGAACCATAGACCAACTGAATCATATGCTTACATTGATAAACCAAGGCGCCTATATTCAAATAGACAACGTGGAACGAAAAGAAATTCCTTGTGTGGAAGATGAGAAAGGTTTTCATGTCAGGTGAATCAAGGATAAGAAAATTATCGTGCGGTTATATATATGGGGATGTCAGGTGATGATCTACCAGACATCCCCATATTAGCTCTGAGGTTTTATAAACGAAATTATTTTTAAAAATAATATATGCCTATAAAGTTACTTTTCTGAAGTTTTTCTTTCCTTTCTTCAATACGATGCCTTCCCCTTCAAATCTTGATCGTGCAAAAACGGTTTTCATATCGGCTACTTTTTCTCCGTCAATGGATACGCCTCCTTGTTCTACGGCACGACGAGCTTCTGATTTGGAAGGAACCAGTCCGGATTTAATCAAAAGAGTCAATATATCAATGCTTTCATCCGTAAAATCACCTGATACCAGATGTGTTGTGGGCATATTTTCAGCGTTTCCGCTGGAGAATAAAGCCCGGGCGCTTTCCTGGGCTTTGGATGCCTCTTCTTCTCCATGAACCAGCTTGGTTAATTCAAAAGCAAGAATTTCTTTGGCTGTATTCAACTGCGCACCCTCCCAGGCATCCATTTTGTCAATTTCCTCCAGAGGTAAAAAGGTGAGCATACGGATACATTTCAGTACATCCTGATCTCCCACATTTCTCCAGTACTGGTAAAAATCAAAAGGAGACGTCTTATTGGGATCCAACCATACGGCCCCAGACTGGGTTTTACCCATTTTCTTTCCTTCGGAATTCAAAAGTAATGTGATTGTCATAGCATAAGCATCTTTTCCCAGTTTCCTGCGAATTAACTCCGTACCTCCCAGCATATTACTCCACTGGTCGTCGCCGCCAAATTGCATATTGCAGCCATATTTTTGGAACAAAGCATAAAAATCGTAGCTCTGCATAATCATGTAATTGAATTCCAAAAAGCTTAATCCTTTTTCCATCCGTTGTTTGTAGCATTCTGCTGTCAACATACGATTGACAGAAAAATGAGGTCCTACTTCACGCAATACGTCAATATAATTTAAGTCCATAAGCCAATCAGCATTATTTACCATTAAGGCTTTGCCGTCAGAAAAGTCAATGAACTTGCTCATTTGTTCCTTAAAGCAGTCGCAATTGTGTTGAATGGTTTCAATAGTCATCATTTGACGCATATCGGTGCGGCCAGACGGGTCGCCGATCATTCCGGTACCGCCTCCTAACAAAGCGATGGGTTTGTTACCGGCCATCTGCAGACGTTTCATTAAACATAATGCCATAAAATGCCCTACATGAAGGCTGTCTGCCGTGGGGTCAAAGCCAATATAAAATATTGCTTTTCCATTGTTTATCAGCTCTTTGATTTCTTCTTCGTCTGTTACCTGAGCGATAAGCCCCCTGGCAACCAGTTCGTCATAAATTTTCATATTAGTACCTCCTGAGTTTAATTCCTTTTTCAGATAATAATTTTATTGTAAAATAAAAAATCCCATCCTTAAAAAGGACGAGAATATATCACGTGTTACCACCTTTATTCACAGATTACTCACGTAATCTGTCTTAGTAAGTGCCAATCAGCACTTCTGCATTATAACGGTTGCATTCCGTCACAGTCTACTGCCTATAGAGTTCATTCTAAATAGTTTCTATAGGGTTGGATGTGAAGCTCGGGGATGTATTCGCTATAAGGTTCTATGCGCACCTCTCATCAGCCGGTTACTTTCTGTACCTTTCCCTTGCAGCTACTTGTTCCCTTCATTGCTTTTCCATTTATCATATTTTTCTAAAAACTTTCTGTCTAAGTTTTAATAAGCATTATTATATGTATCTCATGGCGCCTTGTCAAGAGATTGTTAAGAATTTCAAAAATAAATAGTAAAAAATTATAAAGTCTTTGATTGTTTCCTAGAAAGAAGTTATAATGTCAAACAAGGATAACCTGTCCATGTTTGACATTTGATACGGAAAGACATAGTAGTGGGACAAAGAAAAAGGAGTTATATATGGAGTTAAATAAAAACAATATGAAAAAAATAATGGCTATCATTACATTTACCGTAATTTTATGTGCATTATTAATCAACTTTTCCGCCTTTTTAAAATATCTTGGATTTTTATTTGGGGTATTGTATCCATTTATTTTGGGGGCTGCTATTGCGTTTTGCCTGAATATTCCTATGTGCTTTTTTGAAAGAAAACTGTTTTCCCAAAAGAAAGAAAAGAGTAAGAAGAACCGAATGGGAGCCGCAATGGCTAGGCCGGTCAGCCTTACCTTGACCCTTTTGTGTTTGGCTGGGGTCATTGCTCTTGTCATTGGCGTAGTTGTGCCCCAGTTGGGCAGTACCTTTGAGAGTATCAGCGACGCAATGAAAACCTTTCTTCCGAAAGCTCAGGTTTGGCTGGAGGAGACATTTTCCGGAAAAGAAGAAGTGGTGAATTATATCAATTCCATTAATTTGGAAAATTTAGATTGGGGAAAATGGGTAGCAACTTTTAAAGACTTTGCAGTAAACGGTGCGGGAAGCGTACTTTCCTATACCATCAATGCGACTGTGGCTGTAGTAAATTCAACGGTTACCTTCTTTGTTGCATTTATTTTTGCGATTTATGTATTAACGCAAAAAGAAAAATTGGCCCGACAGTTTACAAAAATAATTCAAGCTTTTTTTAGTCCAAAAGCAGTGGAACGAATTCTTCATGTATGCAGCTTATCCCATGATACATTTTCCAAGTTTATTACAGGGCAATGTGTGGAGGCATTGATTCTGGGGGCTATGTTTTTTGTTGTAATGGGAATTTTTCGGTTTCCATATGCATTATTAGTGGGAATTTTGATTGCATTTACAGCATTGATTCCTATTGTAGGGGCATTTATAGGATGCTTTATCGGGGCATTTTTGATTTTAATGGTAAATCCTATGCAGGCGTTTGCTTTTGTTATCATGTTTTTGATTCTACAGCAAATAGAAGGAAATTTGATTTATCCTCATGTGGTAGGAAATTCAGTAGGTCTTCCGTCTATGTGGGTGCTGTTTGCAGCTATGGTAGGAGGCAGTCTTATGGGAATTGCGGGAATGTTGATTTTTATTCCAATCATGTCAGTTCTCTACAGCCTGATGCGAGATTGGGTGAATACCAGGCTGAAAGAGAAGAAAGCTGACGGCAGCATAGAAACATAGATTTACAAAATACGCAAAGGGCAGGCAAAGACGCAGGCAGGTTTTTTACATTGCCTGCAGGAAATAGGATGATAACGTACCGGTTTGCGTTTGTCTTGGGTATGTTCTTCTATTACTTTCATGTTTCCGTGAGGACAGGCCGCCATACAGGCAAAACACCCGCTGCAGTTAGGTATTATTTGGCTTTGAGATACAGGAGCTTCTTTTTGGTGAGAAGCTTCTTTTTTTACATGGATGTCGGGAGCTTTTTCTACTTCTACTAAATTTGTATGTTGGGCGTTGGCTTTTGCAATAGGAGTAGTTCTTAAGGAAGTTAAAGTGTTGATACACCCTCTTTGATCTATGCCGGTTTCATCTGGGGTAAACCATGCGCCTTGCGGAATGGCCACTGTCCCTTGTAGAATACGGTTTGTAATTTTAACCGGGATACGAAGTTTTCCCCGGTCGTTATATACATATACCAGGTCATGATGGGTGATCTTTCGGGATTTGGCGTCCAAAGGATGCATCCACAATTCATGGGGCGTTAGTGCGTTCAGTTTCTGATTGTTATCATGAACCGAGTGAGTTCTGGATTTTATATGGAAGCCGATGCATTGAAGAGGATATTTCTCTGTAAGCGGGTCAAAAGGGCCTTCCCAGGCGGGCATATATCCAGGAAGAGGGTTCAAGTTCGGATTATGTTGATCGTAAAGTGAACGTACAAACAATTCTATTTTCCCAGATGGTGTTGGGAATGGTACGTGACTTGGATCCTGGATTTGAGCTTCAAATGCAACGGTGTGCTTTGTTGGATTCCGCTTATATACTCCTTTTGAGGTGAAAATATTCATATCTGGGAAATCAGGGAGCTTTTGTTGGAGATTTTTTACACATGCTGTAAGCCACTCATGGAGGCTTTTTCTTTCAGAGAATGGCTCTAATAATCCCAGATTTTTTGCTACATCGCAAATCCAGTCATAATCAAATCGGGCTTCACCTAAAGGTTTGATTACAGGATTTATTTTAAAAAAGTCGTCAAATCTGGCGGGAGAAGCAGTAATATTTTCTGTTTCCAGCATAGTGGTTCCGGGAAGAAGAATATCGGCATATTTCGCGCTGGGAGTTAAAAAAATATCGCTGCATACAATACATTCTACCTCATTTGGGTCTGAAAGTAGTGATGCAGTGCGGTTGCAGTCTCCATGCTGATTAATTAAGCAGTTTCCTGCCAGATTGAAGATCATTTTGATGTTAGTGTTTAGTCTGTCTGTACCCCGAAGTCCTTGATTAGGTGTAAATTTCCTGGCGTCATGAATTACGTCCGTCCAACAAAAGCAGGGAATTTGTCCGGGATATGGATTGGGAATAAGACCTGGAGCTTCTGAAAGAAAATGAGTGCCGTTTTCCACTATGCCTAATCCTGCGCCGGAGCCCCCGGGGATTCCAACATTGCCAGTCATGCAGGCAAGGGTAATCAAACCTCTGGAAAATTGTTCTCCAAAAGCGTGACGCCCCGGACCGTAGCCTTCTAAAATTGCAGCAGGCTTGGCAGAAGCGTATTCTACAGCTAAAGCTTCTATTACCTCAGCATCCAGTCCGGTTATTTTAGACGCCCATTTCGGTGTTTTTAGAATGCCGTCTTTTTTTCCCATGAGATAATCCAGATAGGATTCTTGGGGAGGAATATCTTTTGGCATCGTGGTTTGATCAAAGCCAAGGCAGAACGTATCCAGGAATTTTTGCTGGTGTAAATGTTTTGTATAAATAGTATAGGCCATGGCGTCTGACAATGCTTCGTCTGTGGTGGGTTTTGGTGCAATCCAGTCATCCGCCAGAGAGGCGGCTGTATCTGAAAAACGGGAATCTATAACAATAATTTTTGCTCCCGCACGTTTGGCTTGAAGCAGGGAGTACATGGTATTTCCTCCGCAATAAGTTTCCGCCGGATTATATCCCCATAATAGAATTAACTTGGAGTTGACGTAATCATTGCGGCTGTTTCCGGTGTAATTTGTTCCATACATAAGCTTGGCAGCCAAAGAAGAGGGGGAACAACTGTAATTATTGTAATATCCCAGATATCCGCCGTCCAGGGCCAGAAGCCTGCGTATCATAACAGAGGGCGAGGCGGCGCACATTTCGTATCCGGTGGCATAATTCACGTATCGGGCCTGGGGGCCGTAGGTTATTTTGATTCGTGTCATTTCCCGGGCAATGAAGTCTACAGCTTCTTTCCAGGATATTCGTTGAAATTTTCCTTCTCCACGTTTTCCTATTCGTTTCATAGGGTATAAGATACGGTCTTTGCTTAAAAATGTATCCAGATAGGAATATCCCTTCATACAAGAGCGAATTTGTGGATAATCCGGGGCGTCGCTGCAGGTGTCTGTGGATAAGTCCAAGATCTTGCCGTTTTGTATTCTGATTTTGATGACGCATCGGCTTCCGCAGTTATTATGAGAAGCAGTAGGGACGGTAATGACGCCATCTTGGCTGCAGCCAAATTGTTCTTTTAGATAGGTTTCGTTTAATACTTCATAAGGCAATCGGTTCATGTTCGTTTCTCCCAAGTGATGTTTCCGCAATGCAAAAATATGTCCTTTTAAAAATCTGGTTAAACGGAGGACAAATTCATCATAGCATTTGAAAAAATCTGCGTCAATGATAGGAAGGAACAATATTTTACACAGATTTTACCTGAAATAGCTATTGACTTTACTTATTGGGTATACTATAAAAAAATGGATGGCAGGGCTATGACATGTCTGAAAATCCATTTTCGGAAACTAAGAACCATACTTGTAGGAGGAAAAAAACAATGGATTTTTTTGGAATATTGTCTATGATCGGAGGGTTATCCCTGTTTCTTTATGGGATGAATGTGATGGGAGGAGGACTGGAGCGTTTAAGCGGAGGAAGGCTGGAACGGATTTTAGAACGTCTCACTTCTAATCCATTGAAAGCGGTGCTTTTGGGGGCGGGGGTAACGGCTGTGATACAGTCCTCTTCTGCCACAACGGTCATGCTGGTGGGATTTGTGAATTCAGGAATCATGAAGCTTTCTCAAGCCATTGGCATTATTATGGGCGCTAATATTGGAACTACGATAACATCCTGGATCTTAAGCCTTTCAGGAATTGAAGGAGATAATTTTTTCATTCAGCTTTTAAAGCCAACCTCATTTTCTCCCATTTTGGCATTGATTGGGATTATTTTCTTAATGAGTGGGAAAGAAAATAAGAAAAAAGATATTGGAGTAATTTTTCTGGGGTTTGCGGTTTTAATGTTTGGAATGGACACAATGAGCGCAGCAGTAAAACCTCTGGCAAATGTGCCGGAATTTACCGGGATTTTGACTACATTTTCCAATCCTGTTTTAGGAGTTTTGGTGGGGGCGTTGTTGACGGCTATTATTCAAAGTTCTTCGGCGTCTGTGGGTATTTTGCAGGCATTATCTGTGACAGGAGCATTTACGTTTGGATCTGTGATTCCCATTATTATGGGGCAGAATATCGGAACTTGTGTTACGGCAATGCTCTCTTCCGTAGGAGCTACGAGGGGGGCAAAACGGACGGCATTTGTACATTTGTACTTTAATATGATTGGAGCGGTAGTATTTCTGATTTTCTACTATATTTTAACGGCTCTGTTTGATTTTGGATTTGTAAATGAGACGGTTGGTGTTGCCGGAATTGCCTTGGTACACAGTATTTTTAATATTTTTGCTACACTGGTTCTACTTCCGTTTACAAAGCTTCTGGAAAAATTAGCATATGTAACTTTGCCGGAAACTCATAAGGAGCGGGAAGCTCAGTCCCAGAGAGATGATTTTCCATTGCTGGATAGCCGGTTTTTGTCTACCCCTGGATTTGCCATTGAACAATGCAAAAGCCTTACTTATAAAATGGCAGAATTGTCCAGAGAAGCCATGGTTCGTTCTATGAAGTTATTTGAAGACTATTCCCAGGAAGAAGCGGATCGAGTAGAGCAGCTGGAAAATTTAGTTGATAAATATGATGATAAATTAGGCGCCTATTTGGTACAGTTAAACAGCAGAGATTTAAATTATACAGAAAGTCAGAACGTCTCTACGCTGCTTCACAGTATTGGAGATTTGGAGCGTATTGCAGACCATGCGGTAAATATTATGGAGCTGGCGCAGGATCAAAAGAAGAAAGAGCTGGAATTTTCTGACAAAGCTAAGGAAGAGCTTCGTGTTTATGGCAGGGCTGTGGAGGATATTTTAGGACGGTCTGTTCGCGCCTTCATTGGAAATAACAGGGATCTTGCCATGACAGTGGAGCCTTTGGAAGAAGTGGTGGATCAATTAAATAAAGATGTAAAAAAACGTCATATCAAGCGTCTTCAAAATGGCACTTGCACCATAGAATTGGGTTTGCTGTTATCAGATATCGCTACAAATTACGAAAGGGTATCGGATCATTGTTCTAATTTGGCAGTTTATATGATTCAGATTGAGGACGTTGAATTTGAAGCCCATGAATATGTGAATAACCTGAAAAACGAAACGAAACAGCAGTTTGATCGTATGATGGAAGATTATAAACGCCAATACGTGTTACCATAGTATTTTTAGGGAGGGGAATGGGAGTGCCTTTGATCTATATTGTGGAGGATGATATCAATATTCGAGAGATTCAGCGGTATGCGCTAAAAAACAGCGGATTTGAAACAAGGGAATTTGATTGTAAAAGGGATTTGTTTCAGTCATTGGAGCAGGAGATTCCAAGTCTTATATTACTGGATATTATGCTTCCCGGTGAGGATGGACTGGATATTCTCGCGGCTCTTCGAAAGAACCAGAATACAAAAACGATTCCTGTGATTATGGTGACTGCCAAGACCACAGAGATGGACAAAGTAAAAGGTCTGGATTTAGGGGCAGATGATTATATGACAAAGCCCTTTGGAATCATGGAGCTGATATCAAGAGTAAAAGCATTGCTTCGCCGCACCAGGGCGGCGGAGGAAGAATTGCTGCTTACGAACGGACGAATCGTATTAGATGTGAAAAAGCATCGTGTGTTGGCGGATCAGAATATTTGTGAACTGACTTATAAAGAATTTGAGCTTTTGAAAATGTTGCTGGTCAATCGAGGCATTGTATTGTCCCGGGATCAAATTATGGATCAGGTCTGGGGGTTCGAATATGAAGGAGAAAGCAGGACTGTCGATATGCATATTAAGACCTTAAGGCAGAAGCTGGGAGATGCAGGAAGTGGAATAAAAACAGTCCGCAATGTTGGTTATTCCATTAAAGAGTAGCAGAGGGATGATGAAAAATAAAAACAGTATGAAAAAATGTATAAACCTGCAGTTTATGATGGTTGCCGCGGGAGCTATCTTGTTTATTTCTATCAGTTCTACCCTGCTTTTTTATACAATTTTTAAAAATCAGGTATATGATGATTTGAAGGCATATGCTCATGTCTTATGTGAAATAGATGATAGAAATTTGTTTCAGGACATGAATTATAATCCCCAGGAAGATGATTTGCGTATTACATTGACAGATGCCAAAGGGTGGGTCACGTATGACAGCATAGCGGATCAGGAAACTATGGTCAATCATAAAGAACGGCCGGAAATACGAAGGGCTATGGAGCATGGGGAAGGAATGGCAATCCGTACATCCGATACTATGTCTATGCATACGTTATATTATGCCATAAGGCTTCCGGAAGGAAACATTTTGAGAATCGGGAAAGATTCTGGAAGAATTTATCATATTCTGCGAAATACGGTGCTTTTGGTTCTTGTTTTGTCTGTGATTACCCTGGGAATCTGCATTTTGCTCTCTCATTTTTTGACAAAACGTTTACTCACCCCTATAGAAGAATTGACGGAGAATTTAAATGGAACCGGACAAGAAGAGATTTATATGGAAATCCAGCCTTTTGTTCAAAGGATTAAAGAACAGCATATCAATCTGTTGAATAATGCCAGAATACGGCAGGAATTTACGGCAAATGTTTCTCATGAATTAAAAACGCCCTTAACTGCAATTTCCGGATATGCTGAATTAATTGGAAGCGGCATGGCGGGGGAGAAAGATGCGGCTCATTTTGCAAAAGAGATCTGTCAAAGCTCAGAGCGTCTTCTTACATTAATTAATGATATCATGAAACTGTCGGAATTGGATGAAACAGATGTATTTCATGAGAAGGAATCTATGGACTTATATATGGCGGCTCTGGGATGCTTGGATATGATGGAACTACAGGCACAAAAGCACAATGTTACTATGTCATTGATAGGGAAATCTTGTACGATTCACGCAAATAAAAGCTTGATGGATGAACTGTTGTATAATCTTTGCAGCAATGCCATCCGGTACAACAATCGAGGAGGAAGCGTTGTAGTCTCTGTGCTTCAGGAAGAGAGGGGCATATTGCTATCTGTAAAAGATACAGGAATAGGCATTCCCAAAGAGCATCAGGAGAGGGTATTTGAGAGGTTTTACCGGGTAGATAAAAGCCGCTCGAAACAAAGCGGCGGCACCGGGCTTGGGCTGGCCATTGTAAAACATATTGTAGCCCAGCACGATGCCGAAATGGAATTGATTAGTGAAAAGGGAAAAGGCACGGAAGTAAAAATCTGGTTTTAGATTTTTTTAATTTAACCGTCAATCTCACCGTTTTCATATCGCTCTTTTAAACGGCGAAAAGCAGGAAGGCTGGCTTGTGCCAATTCAAAGGGAACACAATAGGAAATGCGTACCCATCCTGGGCCATAAAACGCCGAACCAGGAGCCATAATAATTTTTTCTTTTTTTGCTTCTGCACAGAAGCGGGAATCATCCTCTTCTAACGCTTTCATAAACAGATAAAATGCGCCGTCGGGATGAATGCAGTTGTAGCCCATGTCTGTAAGCCCTTCATAGAGCACGTCCCTGGTTTTTTCATAAATACTGATATCGACAGATGCATCCACACATTTCAGCAGCATTTTTTGTTGAAGGGAAGGAGCGTTTACATAGCCAAGATAACGAATGGATGCCGTGGCAGTGGCTATGATTTCCTCAAAGCCTTCGACACAATGTTCCATTGCAATATATCCGATTCGTTCTCCTGGAATGGAAAGGGTTTTACTATAGGAATAGACGACGATGGTGTTTTTATAATAATGGGTCAAGTAAGGAACCTGAATGCCATTGTAGGCCAGGTTTCTATAAGGCTCATCAGAAATTAAATAAATGGGATGGCCATATTCTTTTTCTTTTTGTGTCAGGATTTCTGAAACCATACGGATAGAATCTTCTGTATAGACAGCTCCAGTGGGGTTATTTGGTGTATTGATTAAGACAAATTTCGTTTTGGGAGAAAAAGCCTCCTCAAAAGTCCTGGGGTCTGGCTGCAACGTTTTCTGGTCGCAAAGAGCCGGAACCAGTTTTCCATAAAAAGATTCCACATAGCTCCTATATTCCCAAAAATATGGGGCAAAGGTGATGACTTCATCATCTATATCTAGGAAGGTATTGCATAATATAGCAATGGCGGATGCTGCTCCGCTTGTCATAATGATACTGTCTGTAGAATAGCCGGTATGAAATTTTTGATTCAGATATTCCGCGACTTTTGCGCGGACATCCGGGTGCCCTACGTTGGCAGGATAACCATGGAGCGTCAAAGGTTCTTCTGAGTCCAGTACTTCTTTCATGGCTTCATTGACGATGGCAGGGGGAGCCACACTGGGATTGCCGATGCTGAAGTTAAAAATATTTTCTTTGCCATAGACAGCGGCCATTTTTTTTCCTTCTTCAAAAATATCACGTATACAGATGGAATTTTCTAAAGAAGTACGCATGCGTTTTGATACCATAATCATTGATCCTCCTTACCGGAATTGCCGGGTAATATAAACGCTTTATAACGTTAAAGTCTTAAAAAATTATAGCATAAATATAGGATTTGTCCAGTAGAAAGAATGAAAAATATAGCCAGAAGGGAGAACGTATATGAATTACATTTTATTGGCAGTAGGATTTTTATTATTAATTAAGGGTGCAGATTGGTTTGTAGATGGAAGTGCAAGCGTGGCAAAACGATTGAAGGTTCCGACTTTAATCATTGGAATGACGATTGTTGCTATGGGAACCAGCGCTCCGGAGCTGGCAGTCAGTACGGCGGCTTCCTTAAAAGGCAGTAATTCTATTGCAATCAGCAATGTGATAGGGTCAAATATTTTTAATCTCCTGGTTGTTTGTGGCGCTTGTGCATTGTTTCAACCTTTAACGGTAAAGTATAGCGTTTTAAAAAAGGAATTTCCGATTTCTATCTTGGCTACCGTGTTATTTATGATTATGTGCTTTTGGGGTTTATCTATGAGTCGGATGGACGGTATGATTCTTGTGTTCCTGTTTGTATGCTTTCTGGTTTGGATGGTGGTTTCTGCCAGAAAGGCCAGGGGAGAAGAGATGCAGGAAGAACCTATGAAACAGCTTCCTTTATGGAAATGCTTTATATTTATTCCCGGAGGGATTGCAGCGATTGTATTAGGCGGAGATTTAGTAGTGGATGCAGCTTCTGCCATTGCTGAGGATTTTGGGCTAAGCCCTACTTTAATCGGACTGACGATTGTTGCGTGCGGAACGTCATTGCCGGAATTGGTTACCTCCATTGTGGCTGCTAAAAAAGGCGATGCAGATATGGCGTTAGGGAATGTAATAGGGTCGAATATCTTTAATATCTTATTGATTTTGGGTATTGCAGCAACCGTAAGTCCCATGGGAGTGCTTACGGAGAATTTGGTAGATGGATGTCTTTTGATTGGGGTGAGTTTTGTTACGTTTGTTTTTGCCTGGATCAAACAGAATATCAGCCGTAAAGAAGGCATAGTTATGCTGTTATTGTATGTAGGGTATCTCTTCTATATTTGTTTGCGATAATGGTTGAAAAGATACATGGAAACACCTATAATAAAGAGATACGAATTATTAACAGGAAGGTGGAGTACGCATGTGTGATAAATGTAAAAAGAAATTTTATATGACCACAGCCATTGCTTATACATCAGGAAAACCTCATATTGGAAATACTTATGAGATTGTTTTGGCAGACAGTGTTGCCAGATACAAAAGACTGGAAGGTTATGATGTGTTTTTCCAGACCGGGACGGACGAGCATGGACAGAAAATACAGTTAAAGGCTCAGGAGGCAGGCATAAGCCCTAAGGAATATGTTGATCAGGTTGCGGGGCAGGTAAAAGATATATGGGATATGATGAATACAACATATGATAAATTTATCCGTACTACCGATGAGGACCATGAGAGGCAAGTACAGAAAATTTTTAAGAAGTTGTATGAACAGGGAGATATTTATAAGGGTTATTATGAGGGAATGTATTGTACTCCCTGTGAATCATTTTTTACGGAATCTCAGTTGGTAGATGGAAAATGTCCTGATTGTGGGCGTGAAGTAGTTCCTGCCAAGGAAGAAGCCTATTTCTTTAAAATGAGTAAATATGCGGATCGTTTGATTGACCATATTAATACCCATCCGGAATTCATTCAGCCTGTGTCTCGTAAAAATGAGATGATGAATAACTTCCTTCTTCCGGGACTTCAGGATCTTTGTGTATCCAGAACTTCGTTTTCCTGGGGGATTCCCGTGGATTTTGATTCTAAACATGTTGTTTATGTGTGGCTGGATGCCTTGACAAATTATATTACAGGAATCGGATATGATTGTGACGGAAATTCTTCTGAGTTATTTGAAAAAAATTGGCCTGCCGATTTGCATCTGATTGGAAAAGACATTATTCGCTTCCATACAATCTATTGGCCAATCTTTTTAATGGCATTGGATTTACCGTTGCCCAAGCAGATATTCGGCCATCCCTGGCTGCTGCAGGGAGACGGTAAGATGAGCAAGTCCAAAGGGAATGTGCTGTATGCGGACGAGCTTGTGGAGTTTTTTGGTGTGGACGCGGTTCGTTATTTTGTACTCCATGAAATGCCCTTTGAGAACGACGGAATTATATCCTGGGAACTTTTGGTAGAACGACTGAACTCTGATTTGGCAAATACATTAGGAAACTTAGTGAATCGTACCATTTCCATGAGTAATAAATATTTCGGTGGAATTGTAAGAGATACAGGCGTTACCGAAGGGGTAGATGAGGAATTAAAACAGCTTGCGGTTGCAACTGCCGGAAAAGTAAGCGAGAAGATGGAACAGCTTCGGGTAGCTGACGCAATTACAGAAATATTTATCTTGTTCAAACGCTGTAATAAATACATTGATGAAACAATGCCTTGGGTTTTAGCGAAGGATGAGTCCAAGCAGGATCGTTTGGCCGCTGTATTGTATCATTTAGTGGAAAGCATTTGCATTGGTACAACGCTTTTAGAGAGCTTTATGCCGGAAACAGCGGAGAAAATATTTGCACAGCTGAATGCCAAAAAACGTCAGTTTGAGCAGTTGTCAGAATTTGGCCTGTATGAGAGCGGGACAAAAGTGACAGAAAAACCGGAGATTTTGTTTGCCCGTCTTGATATGAAAGAAGTACTAACAAAAGTAGAACAGCTTCATCCTCAGGAAGAAGAAAGGCAGCCGGAGACAATGGAAGAAGAAGGAATTGATCTGGAGCCCAAAGCTGAAATCACTTACGAAGATTTTAGTAAGCTGCAATTCCAGGTAGGCGAAATTATTGCCTGTGAGGAAGTTCCGAAATCAAAGAAGCTGTTGTGCTCGCAGGTTCGTATCGGTAATCAGATTAAGCAGATTGTATCTGGTATTAAAGCTCATTACAGCGCAAAAGATATGGTAGGAAAGAAGGTAATGGTATTAGTAAACTTAAAGCCGGCGAAACTGGCTGGCGTACTGTCAGAAGGTATGCTTTTGTGTGCGGAAGACAATGCAGGAAACCTGGCTTTGATGATACCGGAGAAAAAAATGCCCTCCGGCGCGGAGATTTCTTAATATGATTTTTGATACTCATACCCATTACGATGACAGAAAGTTTGAAAAAGACAGAGACAGTCTGCTGTCTTCATTAAAAGACTACGGCGTTACAAGAATTGTGAATGTTGGGGCGAATATAGAGACCACAAAACAGACACTGGCATTGGCGGCTGCATATGATTTTATCTATGCAGCCGTTGGGGTACATCCCAGTGATGTGGATTGCTTAGATGAAGAAAGCTTTGCCTGGCTCAGGAAGCAGACGGAATGCAGCAAGGTGGCGGCTGTAGGCGAAATCGGCCTGGATTATTATTGGGAGAAAGATCCTCAAAAACAGCAGCAGCAAAAATATTGGTTTCAGCGTCAGCTTTCACTGGCCAGAGAGACAAACCTTCCAGTTGTGATACATTCCAGAGATGCTGCGGAAGAAACCTTGAATATTTTGAAAAAAGAATCCGACCTCTCCGGGGTGATTCACTGCTTTTCCTACTCTAAGGAGCTCGCATTAGAATATGTAAAAATGGGGTATTACATTGGCGTGGGAGGCGTAATCACATTTAAGAATGCCAGGAAATTGAAAGAGGCGGTGGAAGCAATTCCATTAGAGCGAATTGTAATAGAGACAGATTGTCCTTATTTAGCTCCAGAGCCTTATCGTGGAAAGCGAAATGCTTCCATCTACCTTTCTTATGTTGTGGATGAAATTGCAAGGTTAAAACATTTGACGCCGACTGAAGTAGAGGAAGCAACGTTTCATAATGCAGAAAGATTATATCGTAGCATAAATACTGATTCACAAAGAAGTGAACAGTGATCAAAACAGGAGTAAGAAGGAACTTTATATGGCTGATTTAGGAAATCCGCAAAATACCATTGCTGTTCTCCAGAAGCATCAATTTCACTTTCAGAAAAAATATGGACAAAATTTTTTGATTGACACCCATGTATTGGATAAGATTATTCGGGCGTCTGATATTCAGGATGAGGATCTTGTATTAGAAATCGGGCCGGGAATCGGGACGATGACGCAATATCTTTGTGAACATGCCAGGCAAGTGGTTGCCGTTGAGATTGATCATGCGTTGATTCCGATTTTGGAGGATACTTTAAAACAATATCAAAATATAGATATTATACATGGAGATATCTTAAAAATAGATATTCATAAAATTGTTCAGGAGAAGAACCAGGGAAAGCCTATAAAAGTAGTGGCAAATCTTCCTTATTATATTACCACACCTATTATTATGGGGCTCTTTGAGAGCCATGTTCCCATAGATAGTATTACGGTAATGGTGCAAAAAGAAGTTGCTGACAGAATGGGAATGGGGCCGGGAAGTAAAGAATATGGAGCCTTATCTTTAGCAGTACAGTATTATGCCGCACCGGAGCTGATTGCAAACGTTCCGCCTAATTGTTTTATGCCGCGACCTAAAGTGGGCAGCGCAGTGATTCGTCTTGTACGGCATAGTAAGCCTCCGGTTCAAGTAGAGGACGAATCGTTTCTATTTAAAGTCATTCGGGCCTCATTTAATCAAAGAAGAAAGACCTTGGCCAATGGATTAAACAATGCAGGAGAAATTCCACTTACCAAAGAGCAAATTGAGCAATCTCTTCAAGAGCTGGGATTTTTACCTTCCATTCGAGGAGAAACCTTGAATCTGGAAGAGTTTGCCGCTTTAAGTAATCTAATGAAACAAAAAATTTCAGCGGGTAATGAAGAGCGTGAATGAAGATAGTCTGTCAGGAATTTCCTGACAGCTCAATTGTGTCCTGCCAAAATCGTTTCGGCAGATTTTGGCTTTGGAGCTTTGGATTTTTCCTGGCTTCAATAGCAATGCTGTGAAAAAATGTAAGCCACAATGTACGGTATTCCTGTTCCTTGTCTGAAAATTGATTTATAAAGTTTTCATCGGCTTGCGGCACTTCTGCCAGCATGTACCGGCTGCCGCTCTTATGAACGGCAGCTATTTTGCGAGGTTCGTCATATATAATAAAATTCTCCTGAGGAAGGCGGTCTGTAAAATGGTCTGCCAGAAGAGGGAGAATATAATTTTTTGGATGAATTCTGGAAAACAAAATACCGTTTTCCAATTCGCTAAAACGCAAAAACCCTAACATATGGTGAGCCTCATTAAAGGTACTGAGGCTTAACTGGAAGACACGATTTACATAAGGATTCCCCAAATACTCTAATATGTGGCTGCCATTTGGAATGGATAGCCCAAGTACTACGGTCTTATAGACAGCTTCTGCTTTGTTAATATGTTTTTTTCGTTCGTTGGGTGATTCATAGGCGCTGATTGCCTGGCACAGTTCAGAATACACTTCTGTTCCCAGACGAGAAATCAGTGTATTTGCCACTTTTTGGCTGATGGCCGCATCGGTAGTAATATCCTCGTATTCACAGAATAGTTGATAAGTATCAACTCCTTCGATGGTGGAGAGTTGCGTATTTTTATGTCCGTATCGCTTCTCATAGGCGTGATAGATACCAGAAAAAATACCGTCAATGCTGTTTTCACAAATTAAGATGTGCATATTGTTTACTCCTGTTCTGAATGTGGAATCTGAGTCTCAATGTATAAGAGGATATTCAGGAAATGAACGGTTGTTATGACAGAATTGCCTCTGGAGAAACCATTCCTTCATCAAACAGACTGAGCTGGCGATAGCCGCTCTCCCGGATCTCCCGGGGAATTAGCGTTCTGTCTCCCATAAGGTTCCGACATATATAATCTTCATCTAGTTTGGTAGGATACATCATGCGTCCGTTGCAGGTGATGAAGTATAAGGCGCGCTTCAATACCACTCCAATTTTTTTTAAGTCACTGAACGTCAAAGTTCCATGCTTCCTGGCCTGTACAATGCGGCCGGCGGATTTATATCCGATTCCGGGAACTCGAAGTAGTGTCCGGTAATCCGCCTGATTGATTTCTACCGGAAAACATTCCAGATGACGGATGGCCCAGTCGCATTTGGGATCCAGAAAAATATTGAAGTCCGGACGGTCTTCCGATAATAGTTCGGAAACTTGAAAATGGTAGTAACGCAATAGCCAGTCGGCCTGATACAAGCGATGTTCTCGTAACAGCGGCGGCCCTCCTGGGAGCATAGGAAGGTTGGAATTATGGTTTACATTAACAAAGGCGGAATAAAATACGCGTTTCAGCCCGAAATTCTGATAGAGTCCCTCCGCAACGCTCATCACCTGGAAATCACTTTCCGGTGTAGCTCCGATAATCATCTGGGTGCTCTGCCCTGCCGGAACAAAGCGGGGAGCCTTTCGAATCATAAGTTCGTTCTTATTCGCCTGGATGCCGTTTTGTATCTGGCGCATAGGCTTTAAGATAGTCTTTCGAGACTTATAAGGCGCAAGCTTTCTAAGGCTATCAGAAGTTGGAAGCTCCAGATTAATACTCATACGGTCTGCCAGGTATCCGGTCTGTTCCACAAGCACCGGATCGGCTCCTGGAATGGACTTTACGTGAATATAACCGTTAAAGTGATGTATATGTCGTAATTGGTATAAAGTCTGATAAATCAAATCCATAGTATAATCAGGGCTTACCAGGATGCCGGAGCTTAAAAAAAGTCCCTCAATATAATTTCGGCGGTAGAATTCCATAGTAAGAGTGCAGATCTCTTCCGGGGTAAAGGAGGCCCGCTTTACATCATTCTCACAACTGTTAAGACAATAGGAGCAATTAAAAATACATTCGTTGGTAAACAGGATTTTGAGCAATGAAACGCAGCGTCCGTCTGCAGAAAAGGTATGGCAGATACCCGGGGCCAGACAATTCCCCATGCTCTTACCGTTGCCAGCCCGGTCTACGCCGCTGGAAGTACATGCTACATCGTATTTGGCTGCATCGGTGAGAATATGAAGTTTTTCCATCAGACTCATCTCTTGGGTAATCTGCATGTCATCATCGCCCTTCTATAAAATGAACGTACGTTCTTAATACAATATAGCACATATATTCGAAAAAGGCAAGGGTAAAAACAAAAATATGTTCGATTTTTTACAAGAAGGAAAAATAAAATATGAAATTATTATATGGAACTACAAACCAGGGAAAGTTAGAGTGGATGCGCAGGCGTCTGGCGCCAATTTTTGGCCTGGAAGTGATTGGACTGATGGATATGCAGCCTCCTTTGCCATCCGTCCAGGAAAATGGCTTAACTCCCTTGGAAAATGCCCGGATCAAAGCCTGGGCATATTATGAAGCATTTCATTGTCCTGTTTTTTCCTGCGACAGCGGTTTGTATTTTGAAGGGCTTCCCCAGGAAATACAGCCCGGAATTCATGTACGCCGGGTAGGGGGAAAGGAATTGACGGATGATGAAATGACAGAATATTATAGCGGCTTGGCGAAACAATATGGAGATATTACGGCTCGGTATAAAAATGCGGTTTGCCTGGTTTGGGACAAGGAACATAGTTATGAAAGCATGGAGGAAAGTTTATCTGGGGAGCCCTTTTTACTGACCGCTAGGCCACATCCCAAAAGGCAAAAGGGATTTCCTTTGGATTGCTTGACAAAAAATATTGTAACCGGGGCTTACTATTATGATATGGTTGAAAACCGCCAGGATCAGGCAGATACTGATAACGGTTTTTTGTTATTTTTTCAGAAAATATTCAGGGATTGTAATGTTTTATAATGCAATACATCCAAAGCTTTTACAAAAAATATATGCTTTTTTTCCAGAAAATCTAAAAATTTTCCTTTATACTATAGTCAGTTTCAATGATTCGGAATAAGATATGGAGGAAAAGATCATGAAAAGAAATATGAAGCAATGGGTAGCAGATATCTTGGCAGCGCCTCAGAAGAAACCGATGCCGGTATTGTCCTTTCCGGCCATTCAGATGATGGGAGTTACAGTAAAAGAACTGATTTCCAGCAGTGATTTACAGGCAAAGGGTATGAAACTGGTAGCAGACAGAGTTGATGCGGCAGCTTCCGTAAGTTTGATGGATTTATCCTTAGAGGCAGAGTGCTTTGGTTCTACAATCCGTTTTTCGGATGATGAGGTTCCCACAGTTATTGGCAGCGTTGTTTCTTCCGAAGAAGATGCAGAGGCATTAAAAATTCCAGAAATTGGCGCTGGACGGACGGCCATTTATATTGAAGCTATTGAAAAGGCTGCGAAAATGATTGAAGACAGGCCGGTATTGGCTGGCGTTATTGGACCGTTTTCCTTGGCGGGCAGATTGATGGATGTATCTGAGGCTATGATTTACTGTTATGACGAGCCTGATATGGTACATACCGTTCTGGATAAAGTAACACAATTCATTATCAAATATTGCCTGGAATACAAAAAGGTGGGAGCTAACGGTGTTGTAGTGGCAGAGCCTTTGGCAGGCTTGCTTTCTCCAAATCTTGCAGAAGAATTTTCAGCAGAATATATGAAGAAGATTGTAGATGCTGTACAGGACGATGAATTTATTGTAGTGTACCATAACTGTGGTAACTGCACAATTCAGCAAATCAAGTCCATTTTAAGTATCGGATCCCCCATCCTTCATTTTGGGAATGCCATAAATATGGATGAAATGATGCCTTTAATTCCTGAAAATGTAATTGCGTCTGGAAACGTAGATCCGGCTTCTCAATTCAGAAACGGCACAGAGGAATCCATTAAAGAATCCACAAAAGCATTATTAGAGCAATGCAGCAAGTATCCTAATTTTGTAATTTCTTCTGGCTGCGATATTCCGCCTATGTCAAAATGGGAAAATATTGACGCATTTTTCGCGGCAGTAAAAGAATATTACGCTGGATAATTTCATTGAAAAGAGGTCTATATCTTTTCAAAAATTCATATACTGCAAGGACAAGATAAGGAGCAGCATATGAAAGAAAAGATAAAGACCTTTTTTTGTGTTCTTTTTTTGGCCTGTTCCCTTCCTTATATTATTACATTATGCCTTCAGGGAAAAGAGGGCCAGTCTGGCGTATTTCAAAATGTGACTTCCCAGAAGACAGATGGAAAGCAAGAAGGAGAGGAAGAGAAGGAGAATTCAAAGGAGAAGAGTTCGGAGGAGGAAGCGGGTTCAGAGGTCAAAAGTCAGGAGGATTTGGATATAGAAGCGTTTTTAGTAGGAGTTGTAGCAGCAGAGATTCCTCTGGATTATGAATTGGAGGCGCTGAAAGCGCAGGCTGTGATTGCAAGGACGAATTTGAAATCAGCAATAGAACAAGGAGAAGAGCTGCCGGAATCCCTGTCTCAGGAGAAGCTTTTGGATATGTGGGGAGAAGAAGGATATCTTGATCATTATCAACGGCTGTCCAAAGCGGTGGAATCTACCAGAGGCGTTGTTATGCAGTATCAGGGGAATTATCCATATGCCGCTTTTCATGCGGTGAGCGCAGGACGCACCCGTAATGCAAAAGAGGCCCTGGAAAGTGACGCAATGCCTTGGCTGGAAGGAACAGACAGTACGAAGGACATTCCGTCGGAGGAGTTTTTAAAGGTAACTTTTTTTGAAAAAAAAGAGTTTGCAGAATCTTTAAAAACCTCGTTTTCAGAACTGGAAATGAACGAAGAAGCTCCATTGGAAGGAATAGAAATAACAACCCGGGACAGTGGGGATTATGTGATAACAATTGTCTGTAATGGAAAGGAATTGAAAGGAGAAGAATTTCGCAATGCCCTTGGCCTTCCTTCTGCCTGCTTCTATATAAAGGAGGTGGAAGGAAAAATCCGTATCGTTACGAAGGGCCTGGGGCATGGGCTTGGGATGAGCCAATACGGGGCGAATGTTATGGCTCAGGAAGGCAGTAGTTATAAGGATATTTTAAATTATTATTTCAAAAATATTGAAATATCTGATTAAAAATAGAAAATAAGGAAATGCTATTATCAAAACTTAGAACATGGATGGTGATAGCATGAAAAGCGATAAAAAGTCAGTTACTTTTTTCAAACAGAAATCTTATTTGCTGGCAGCAGGGCTTATGTTGGCTGCAGTGTTGGGAATGACAGGAGTCTATGTTGCCCAGCAGCAAGGGGAAAAGCAAGAGGAAGCAAAACTGGAATCCCAGGCGAAAGAGCAGTTGCAGCAGCAGCACGATCAGCTTGTGGAAAAAGAGGCGCCGAAAACAGCAGCGGTGGATCGTGTCATTCGGTCTCATAACGATGATTTTTTAGATGAACCTGACGCGATCTCTCCCAGTAAAGATACCTTGACAGATAAAGAGGATGAAACAAAAGATACAGAAGAACAAGAGGCGGAGTCAGAGGAAGAGAAGGAAGAACAGCCACCACAGGAATCTGTTGCCGAAACTTCTGCGACACCCAAACAACCGGAACTTCATTTTGATGCAGCCAACATGGGCTGGCCGCTGGAAGGAAAAGTTCTTATGAGCTTTAATAAGGAACAAACGGTTTATTTTGAAACCTTAAATCAGTTTAAAATCAATGACGCTCTCATTATTCAGGGAGAATTGAATGCAAAAGTATCTTCTGTAGCCAACGGAGTTGTAAGTAATATTGAATACGATAACGAAGAAACAGGCTGCACCGTAACCATTGATCTGGGAGATGGATACAGCGCTGTTTACGGACAGCTGCAAAGCGTGCCCTTAAGCGCCGGAGATTATGTGGAAGCCGGAGCAGCCGTGGGGTATCTCAGTAATCCCACAAAATATTATGGAAATGAAGGTCCCAACTTATTTTTCCAAATGATTAAGGATAATGAAACCATAGATCCCATGGAATTTTTACAGCAAGAATAGGGGCAAAAGTTTGCTTTTGAGAATACAATCCTATATAATTAAGAAGTAATAGAACCGGATAGCCGTAATATGGTTGTCCGGTGTTCTGTATGTTTATCTTATAGAAAAGACTGTGGTATCAATCGGGAAAAGGACAGACACAAAAACGAATCAGCCGCTTATAATATAGCAGGAGCAAAAATCCGCAATCGTTTATTTTTACCGCACCTGTTTTTTGGCTGAGATACGTTCTTGTCGATTGCTTCACATAGATGAGGCCTTGGGCCTCGTTACATAGGCGGCAAAAAATGAATGTGACATATATTTTAAAATGTAGTGACGGTACTTTGTATACCGGATGGACCAATGATATTAAAAAAAGGCTGAAGGCTCATAATGATGGACATGGGGCAAAATATACCCGGGGAAGAAGGCCTGTGGAATTGGTATATCTGGAAATATTTGAAACAAAACAAGAAGCTATGAGACGCGAGGCTTCTATTAAACGATTGAATCGATGGGACAAGCAGCGTCTTGTAGCTTCCTGGGATAGAAGCTTGCTGGAGACGATAGCAGATGCAGAATAATTGCCCCTGATTATAACAGGGGCATATTTGCTACAAAAAAGTACATCATAATAAAGTGACAGGCGCTTCCGGCCATAACAAATAAATGGAAGATTTCGTGGGAACCGAAATTCTTATGCTTGGAATTGAAAATCGGTAATTTCAGTGCGTAGATAATACCGCCTACAGTATAAATAATACCTCCGGCTAAGAGCCAACGAAAGGCTTGAGGAGGAAGTGAGTTTAATATTTGGGTAAATGCCAGTACACATACCCAACCCATAGCGATATACAGTATGGAGGAAAACCATTTGGGACAAGTAATCCAAAATGCTTTTACCAATATGCCGGCAAGAGCAATTCCCCATACAAGAGATAACAGGCCGTAACCGGTTTTACCTTGAAGAACAATGACACATACCGGAGTATACGTACCGGCGATGAGTACAAATATCATCATATGGTCGATTTTCCGTAAGATTCGGTTGGTACGTTCCGATAAGTCCAAGGCATGATAAGTTGTGCTTGCGCCGTACAGTAAAATCATACTGAGTATAAAGATGCCTAAAGATATGGTATGCAGGCTGTCAGGATTTGTAGAGGCTTTAATCAGCAGCGGTGTTGCGGAAAAGACAGCCATCATCATTCCAATGAAATGGGTAATAGAGCTGCCGGGATCTTTTAAATGAAATTTCATAACAATCATCTCCTGTTTCATGTGATAAAGTTGTTGGTTGGCTGCTTGTATTGTAAGGTGTTTCAGCCATACAAAGGGTATGAAATAAAACATAAAAGCATTCTTTATAATATATGTAGTAACTGAGAAAAGTATGTAACATAGTTTTAATAACCACATATGAGATAACTGAATACTAGCACACTTGAAGAAAGAAGTCAATATAAATTTGTTGACTTTGTTATAAGGGTCTGTTATCATAAGCAACAGTACCCTCAGTTGGCAAGGGGCGTGTTTCCCTTTGTCCACTGAGGGGATGTCCCACAGATGATCAATGGGGCATTTGAATTATGCCGGCAGTTTAGAAAGGAATTATGTAATATATGGAAAAGATCAGATTTGAGGAAATGAATTTATACCCGCAGATTTTAAGAGCTATTGAGGAAATGGGTTTTGAAGAAGCAACCCCCATCCAAGAGCGGGCAATTCCCGTAGTAATGGAAGGAGGAGACGTGATTGGGCAGGCTCAGACCGGAACAGGGAAGACAGCAGCCTTTGGGATTCCTCTTTTACAAAAAGTAGATCTTGGTAATAAGAAGACACAGGCTATAGTGCTTTGCCCCACCAGAGAATTAGCAGTACAGGTAGCGGAGGAGATTCGAAACCTGAGTAAATATATGCACGGAATTAAAGTACTCCCGGTCTACGGAGGCCAGGACATTGGAAAACAGATTCGTTCACTGAAAGGCGGAGCTCAGATTATCATTGGTACGCCGGGACGTGTTATGGATCACCTGAGACGGAAAACGATTCGATGCGAGTATGTGCATACAATTGTTTTGGATGAAGCTGATGAAATGTTGAATATGGGCTTTCGAGAGGACATTGAGACAGTTTTGGAATACCTGCCACAAGAGCGGCAGACGGTTCTTTTTTCTGCAACGATGCCCAAACCCATTTTGGAAATTACAAAAAAATATCAAAAAGACGCCACTACCATTAAGGTGGTAAAAAAGGAATTAACGGTTCCCAATATTGAACAATACTATTTTGACGTTAAGAGAAAAGATAAGGTAGAAATATTAAGCCGTCTGTTGGATGTATATGATCCAAAACTTTCTCTGGTATTCTGCAATACAAAGCGTATGGTAGACGAAGTGACAGAAGCCCTGCAAGGCAGAGGCTATTTTGCAGAAGGACTGCATGGAGATATGAAACAAAGCCAAAGAGACCGGGTAATGAATGGATTTCGAAATGGCAAGACGGAGATTCTTGTAGCAACGGACGTTGCGGCCCGGGGCATTGATGTGGATGATGTGGAAGCAGTGTTTAATTATGATCTGCCGCAGGATGATGAATATTATGTACATCGTATCGGTAGAACCGGCCGTGCCGGACGCTGCGGCCAGGCATTTACTTTTGTAAAAGGGAAAGAAGTTTATAAGTTAAAAGATATCCAGCGTTATTGTAAGACTAAGATTTTAGCGCGTCCCATTCCCAGTATGGATGATGTGGCCCAAATGCGCCTGGAAAAAATCATGCAGAATGTGGATACTATTATTGAAGAAGAAGATTTAACAAAGCCCATCAATATGATAGAACAGTTTGTAAATGAATCGGATTACACTGCTATGGACATTGCGGCTGCTTTTTTAAAGATGGCTCTTGGAATGCAGGAAGCAGGCGGTGTGACTGCCCGGGAAGTTGATTTTGGCGATACTGGAGCAGAAGAAGGCATGGTGCGGTTGTTTATCAATATTGGAAAGAAACAGAAAGTGAAACCCGGAGATATTCTGGGGGCCATTGCAGGAGAAAGCGGAATGCCTGGTAAGCTGGTGGGAGCTATTGATATGTTTGACAAATACACTTTTGTAGAAGTTCCCAGAGAATATGGAAAAGAAGTTTTGCATGCCATGGCAAATGCTAAGATTAAAGGGCAAAGTATTAATATTGAGCCGGCAAATCAAAAATAATGAGGGTGATTATGTATGGAAAATGGGAGAGAAACATCAGGTAGTTCTAAAAGACCAATGAGTATCGCGATTTTGATAGCGGTCATAGTACTTGTAGTGGCAGTTGTGTTTATCATGATATTTATGCTCCGAAGAGGCGTTCGCAGTATTAGCATTGAGGAAGCAAAAGAAATTGCATTGGCAGATGCGGGCGTTTCCACCAATGAGGTAACATATAGCAAAGAAGAACTGGATCGGGACGATGGGGAAACGATGTATGAACTGGAATTTCATACAGGGGATATGAAATATCAATATGAGGTAAATCGAAAAACGGGCAATATCTACAGCAAAAGCAAAGAGACCGTTGCAAGTCAGAAAACAATGGAAGGTAGTTCTTCCGGAAACGACGGTGCAGCAGAAGAAGGTGCCCTTTCCGATACGCCTCCGAAAGAAACGCTTCCAACCGAATCTGAGCAAGGAGAGGTGCAGCAGGAGACAGAGCCAGAGAATCAAGCAGGGCAAATCACCATCGAAGAGGCCAAAAATGTAGCCCTTTCTGACGCAGGTGTGGATGCTTCCCAGGCAGTTTTTACAAAAGAACAGTCAGATTATGAAGACGGGATACCAGTGTATGATCTGGAATTTTATACCTCAACTACAGAGTACGAATATGAAATAAACGCAGAGACAGGGGCTGTATACAGCAAAAAGGCAGACGCTCATGGAACAGGCTCCGGGCATTCAGGGCATTATGATGATACGGAACATCCTGATAATACGCAGCATTATAATGGAACAGAGCATACAGGGAATCTCATTGGAGAAGACGAAGCAAAAAACATTGCTGTGAATTATGCAGGTCTGTCGTTACAGGATGTGAATCTTTTGAAAGTAGAATTAGACACTGACGACGGCCAAAGCGTGTATGAAGTGGAATTTTATAAAGAAAATCAGGAATATGATTATAAAATAGACGCTTGGACGGGGAATATTATTGAATACAGTATGGATTAGTATACTGATCTTTAGATTTCTTGATTTATTAATTTTCTGGAAGAACATAGAAAAGGGAACAAATAAAACGGAAAATATAATAAGACGATAAAGTAATCAACGGCAGCATTATAGATAAAAATGCTGCCGGTATCTATTTATAGTGTACTTATGCGGCTTTTGAATAATCAATAATCGCGATTTCCTGCATAAGCTGTTTGGCAATATTGATGAGGTTTTCAAGTTGTTTTGCAACCTCATTGGAATAATATTTCTCTCCGCATTGTTCGCATTCCTCACAAGGGACATTTTTAATGATAATAATACAATTTTTATAATTTACTACATGGGTTGTGATAGATGGAATAGTGGTTTTGCACTTACAATACATACACATAGCTATTACCCCTTTCTTGTTTTTAAATCTGTTTCAAATTTATCCGTGTTAGGATAATAAGCGGTTATAAAGAAGATGGTTTCACCGTTTGAACCAACAACAATATGCAATACTTTATTTTCTTTCGTATATCCGAAAATGAGACAACTGGGGTGAGGAAAATCGTTAGGATAGTCTTCTATGATTTCCCCTGTCTGCAAGCAGGATTCTACATCATTTATGCTTATGCCTCTTTCCTGCATTCGTTCTAAACAATGCTTTACCCATTTTATGTTAAAATCAGATGTATTATATAGAGTTTGGAGCTGTTTTATATCCATAGCTGCACTTCCCTTTTATGTTTGCGTTTATTATACACTATTTTGATGAAAATTAAAATAGGCATTGATATGTTTGAATTTTATAAACAATTCCCACAAAAGAACACAATAAGGGAACAAATCAGAAATGATTTGTTCCCTTTTAAATGAAAATCCTTTAAAAATCAGCGTTTAGATTAACCAAAGTATCTGTTCAACAGGCCTTCAAAAGCCTTGCCATGTCTTGCTTCATCTCTTGCCATTTCATGCACGGTATCATGGATTGCATCCAGATTCTGAGCTTTCGCGCGTTTTGCCAGATCAAATTTGCCAGCGGTAGCGCCGTTTTCAGCATCAACTCTCATTTCCAGATTCTTCTTGGTGCTGTCAGTTACTACTTCACCTAATAACTCAGCGAATTTAGCAGCGTGCTCAGCTTCTTCCCAAGCAGCTTTCTCCCAGTAAAGACCGATTTCCGGATAGCCTTCTCTATGAGCTACTCTAGCCATTGCTAAATACATACCTACCTCGGAGCATTCTCCTTCAAAATTAGCTCTCAGATCATTTAAGATATCTTCGCTAACACCCTGTGCTACTCCAACTACATGCTCTGCAGCCCATTCTCTTGCGCCAGTCTGCTCTTTGAATTTTTCTGCGGGAGCCTTACATACGGGACATGCCTCCGGTGCTGCTTCTCCTTCATGAACGTAACCACATACAGTACATACAAATTTTTTCATAGTGTTTCTTCCTTTCATCTCTATTATTTTATTTTGTTAAAATCAGTAATCATTACTGTTTTAAGATAACATATTCAATATAGTTTGTCAACAACTTTTTTGGGAAATTTCTTTTTCCAGGCAACCGGGACATTTGCCGAAAAAATGGGTAATACTGCCTTCTACCTTACCCTGAAAGTCATGATCGGCAATGACGTTAATATGTTCGATACTGTCCATGTTCAAATCCAGTACGCTGCCGCACTCATTACAAAAAAAGTGATAATGGGGCTGGATATTAGCATCAAAGCGGTCCGGGCCTTTCCCGGTAGATATTTTCAAAATTTCACCAATCTCCGCTAACAGGGATAAGTTGCGGTAAACCGTTCCAAGGCTGATGTTGGGAAACTCTTCTTTGATGCCCCAGTATACTGTCTCAGCAGTGGGATGATCGCAACGTTGCATGAGAAATTTCTTGATGCTTTCCCGTTGGCGGCTGTGTTTCAGCATAGGCACCTCCAATCAATAATAGTAATTGTTACTGTTTTATAATAATACAGTTTTTTTCATTTGTCAACAAGAAAGTTCTAAATCTTGAAAGATATCATAAAATGTAAAAAGTGTTGATAGGAGTAAGTATGTCTGAATTTCAAAAATTTGTTACTTATATTAACTTATATGAAGAAAACAGCAAGATTCGAAGTCTGGGTTTTGCCAAAATAGAAAAACGGGGAGAACAGTGTAAGATGGAAATACATATGAGGGGAACCGGGTATACGGGAATTTCTTGTCCAGTCTATTTGTTTGTAAGAAGGGATAGACAAATGGAAGGAATTTCTTTGGGAAAGATACAGATTATGAATGGCGTTGGCGACGGGCGTTTTTTTATGGATGGAACAAACATTAATAAAAGTGGCTATAATTTGGAGGAAATCGGTGGCTTTTTAATTTTTGTGAATGAAAAAGTGATGTTTGCCAGCCAGTGGGATGATCAGGAGATTATCCGGGAACATTTTTATTTGCCAGAAAAGGAGACAGGAAACAAGATGGGGAATGCTGGTAACAAGCAGTTGGCAAATCCGGACATTCCTTTAGAGAATAAAGATCAAGTAAACACGTCAAGTTTACCGGAGAATTATGAACATACAAATACATTAGATGACGCTGAGCATACGCCGACGGCACAAGAATCAAATAGTGAAGGAATCAATGATTCATTTTCTACAGCCGAAAATATTGGGAATAATCAGTCTGTAAATAGAACAAATCATGCTAAAAGGCCGGTAATAAAAGCAACGGAGGCTGCAGCCCAGAGGGCCCGCCAGTCCATTCAGGCAATACAAGAACAACCCTGGGAACAAAAATGGCAATTTATTTTGGAAAACTATCCCGTTCTGACTCCCTTTGAGGGAGAAGAAGAAATTCTTTGTATTCATCTGGAATTGAAGGATTTACGCCTTTTGCCAAAGCGCTATTGGTATCTTGGCAATAATAGTTTTCTGTTACATGGTTTTTTTAATTACAGATATTTAATATTAGGAACTATGAAAAAAGGAGAAAAAAGAGAGTGGTTCATTGGAGTTCCCGGCGTTTTTCAGAGTCAGGAAAAAGTTATGGCGGCAATTTTTGGATTTCCTGAATACAAAAGTGAAAAAGCGTGTACACAGAAAACAGGACAATTTGGTTACTGGTATCGTTTTATGGATTTATAAGACTATAGCGGAAGTGGTCTGCCCAATTGGAATGCAAGTAAATACAGCTGCGGCAGATCCCTTCCTGTACAAATCCCAACCCTTCCAATAGGCGTATGGAGGGCAGGTTATCAGGCAAAACAAAGGCTTCAATTCGGTGGAGTTCCATTTCCTGAAAGACGATAGAAACAGCCTTTTGAATGCTTTCGGCAGCATATCCATGATGCCAGAAATCAGAATCAAATTTGTACCCGATAAGGCAACTCTGGTATACGGAACGAAGAATATTTTGAAAAGAAATGGTTCCGATAATCTGTTCCGGGTGATCTTGGGTAAAAACCCAGAACCGTACCGCATGCTGTTTTAAAGCCAGCTGAAATTCGCATCGCAAAAGAGCCGACTGATAATCTATCGTATAGAAATTATGGGGACGGTCCGGTTCTATACGCTCAAAGACGTCTTTGTTTTTTTGATAAAAATTAAGAACATCAAGAGCAGAGCTTTCGTGAAGCATCTTTAAAATTAGGCGTTCTGTTTCATAGTACATTTCCATTACCCTACCTCCTGGGACTGTATGGAATCTGTTCCCCGAATTTCCACATGAGAAATTGATTTCAAAAGCAGATCCCGAAAGCTTGTCAATTCTTCTATAGTATATGCAGAAAATCTGGGAGAAATAACCTGGGGAGAGAATTGATAGTTTTGGAGATAATAAGCATCTGCACCGGACAGCCAGGAGCCGATGGCTGCAAAATCTTCTTTTTGATGTAATTCTCTTGTAACCGTAGTGCGAAATTCATAGGCGATAGATCCTTCCAATAAAAATGCTGCCGAGTCAGCAATCCGGGAAAAATCCATATGGGATAAACCGCAGATTTCGGCATATTTATCCGGGGCTCCTTTGATATCCATAGCTACATAATCTACCAGGCCGCTTTGGCATAGCTCTTTTAATATCTGAGGCTGGTAACCGTTAGTATCCAGCTTTATGGACAAGCCCAGATTTTTTATTTCAGAGAGAAAAGGGACAAGTTCTTTTTGAAGGGTAGGTTCTCCTCCGGTAATACATACGCCGTCTAGTATGCCGGTTCTTTTTTTCAAAAAGTCGACAATTTCGCCAGGATTGTAGGCGGGAGTCGTATTTGGAGAAAGCACCAGATTACCGTTATGGCAAAACGGGCAGTAAAAATTACAGCCGCCGAAAAATATGGTTGCCGCTACATGCTTGGGATAGTCTAATAGAGTTGTTTTTTGGAGTCCTTGAATATTCATAGGTCAGACCTCTTTTTGCACGATAGATTTTGGATCGCAGTTGGGAACAAAGTAGTTTGTTCTCCCTATATAAAGCTCATTATAACATAAGATAGGAACAAAAGAATGACGATTTGCTTTTTTTTTGTTATACTGTTCTATACAATATAGAAAGGACAAGACCATGGAACAGGACGAACGATATATGAAAGAGGCCATACGTCAGGCGAAAAAGGCATATGCCTTAAAAGAAGTACCAATTGGCTGTGTCATTGTATATGAAGGAAAAATTATAGCCCGGGGATATAATCGTAGAAATACGGATAAGAATACCTTGGCTCATGCAGAGTTGATTGCCATAAAAAAGGCAAGCAAGAAATTGGGAGACTGGCGCCTGGAAGGATGTACGATTTACATTACATTGGAACCCTGTCAGATGTGCGCCGGAGCCATTGTTCAGGCTCGTGTGACCAGGGCGGTAATCGGAAGCATGAATCCAAAGGCCGGTTGTGCGGGCTCTGTACTCAATCTTCTGCAAATAGCGCAATTTAATCATCAAGTAGAACTGGAAAAAGGTGTTCTAGGGGAGGAATGCTCTCAAATGCTGTCACAATTTTTCCGGGAACTGCGTATTTATAAGAAAAATTCCCAGGAAGGTTGACTTTTTAATGAAAACAGGATATACTTAAGGCTCCGAGCAGCTGGGGAGGCAGCGGTGCCCTGTACCAACAATCCGCTATAGTTGGAGTGATGCTCTGCCCCGGGTGACTGGCTGCGGGGCTGCCTCTTATAAGTGGCGTTGAAGGTTGGGTCTTACGCAACGAAAATCTGTGAACCGTGTCAGGGTAGGAATACAGCAGCACTAAGCAGAACCTTTCGTGTGCCGTGAGGGCGCCTGATCTGAGCTAACTGTAGGAGTAACGTCCGTGGCCGTGATTCAAAGCAGAGCGCTCGGATTTATGATGGGGGAAATACTATGTGGAAAAAGATTCGTAATTTTGTCTATGATTCCTGCGATATCATGGAGCTTGTGATGGCAATGATGGTTTTAGTTGCCATATTTGTTGCCTTTGTTTCCTTATGGAATCCTTTTATGGATTTTGTAAACAGCCGATTTGAACATGGCTCCTTTTTAACATTTGTGGGGTATGTATTTAATATTCTCATAGGAATCGAATTTTTGAAGTTATTGTGTCATCCCAATGCTAATACGGTGCTGGAGGTGCTTACTTTTTTGGTGGCAAGACACATGATAATAGAAGAGACAAGCGTTGTAGAGAATTTGTTAAGCATCGTGAGCATTGCAGTGTTATTTGCTATGAAGAAATATTTGGATCTTCCCACCAATGCAGAGGGCGCGGATATGTTTGTCTCAGATTATGATTGGAAAAAGTTTCAGGAGAAAAGAAAGCAGAAGCGGGATAAGGTAATTCAAGAAAAGTCTGAACGTTTGAAACAGCGCACAAAACCGTTGCAGATGGAAGATAATGAGTGACTAAAAGAGAGGCATTTTGTCTCTCTTTTTAAATAAAATGATTGTTGTCTTAAAAATGATAAGATATAACAATACCCATGGTCGAATACTATAACCAGGGAAGGAAGTGGATAGATGCCCAGGACAATAGGAATTGGACGCCAGGATTATGAAAAAATTCGGGTGAAAAATAATTTTTATATAGATAAAACTCGTTTTATCAAAGACTGGTGGGAGGCTGAGGATGATGTAACGTTGATTACCCGTCCAAGAAGATTTGGTAAAACATTAAATATGAGTATGCTGGAAAAATTCTTTTCCGTGGAGTATTCTGGAAGAGGAGAATTGTTCGAGGGGCTTTTCATATGGGAGGACGAGGGTTACCGGCAACTCCAGGGAACATATCCGGTAGTGTCAATAAGCTTTGCAGGGGTTAAAGAAAATACTTTTTCGGAGGCCCGTAAAAGTATCTGCCGTATTTTAGAAGAGCAGTATAATAAATATGATTTTCTTTTGAAAAGTAATTTGCTGAATGGAAAAGAGAAAGCTTTTTACCAGGAGGTTTCTGCTCACATGTCAGATAGTACGGCAGGAACGGCTCTTCGTTCATTATCAGGCTTTTTCTATAAGTATTATGGTAAAAAAGTGATTATTTTATTAGATGAATATGATACTCCCATGCAGGAAGCATACGTAAATGGGTATTGGAATGAACTTGCCGGGTTTATAGGAAGCTTGTTCAATTTCACTTTTAAAGAGAATCCGTATTTGGAACGAGGAGTCATGACGGGAATTACAAGAATCAGCAAGGAATCTATATTTTCAGATTTAAATAATTTAGAGGTTGTTACAACAACATCTGAAAAGTATGCAAGTGCATTTGGTTTTACAGAGAATGAGGTATTTGAGTCATTGGAAGAGTTCGGATTATCCCAAAAGGCTCATGAAGTGAAAACGTGGTATGACGGTTTTACTTTTGGTAAGCAGACAGATATTTATAATCCCTGGTCTGTGATTCATTATCTAAATAAGAAAAAAGTAGGACTGTATTGGGCGAATACTAGTTCAAACCGTTTGGTTGGAAAGCTTCTCAGAGAAGGAAACCGAGAGATTAAGCAGGCGTTTGAAGGACTTTTGGCAGGAACACATTTGATTACGCCGATAGATGAACAGATTGTGTATGAACAATTGGATACCAATGAATGGTCTATTTGGAGCCTTCTGCTGGCTAGCGGATATTTGAAAGTTGTTAGTTATGAAAAATATGAAGAAATAAGGGATGATTTTCGAGAGGTGAATTATGAACTGGATGTAACAAACCTCGAGGTGAGACGGATGTTTGGGGGGATGATAAAAGGGTGGTTTGCAGAAAACAGGGCGGATTATAACGATTTTATCAAAGCATTGCTGCTGGATGATATAAAGGCGATGAATATTTATATGAATCGTATGAGTTTTGAAATGTTCATCTACTTTGATACAGGGAAGAAATTATCGCAAAGTGAACCGGAGCGTTTTTACCATGGATTTGTCCTTGGCCTTATTGTAGAATTAGCAGGCCGTTATATGATAACATCTAATCGGGAGAGTGGATTTGGAAGATATGATGTGGTATTGGAGCCTTTAAAACAAACAGATGATGCGATGATACTGGAATTTAAAGTGCAGGATCAGGCGGATGAAGCAGAGCTTTCTGCTACGGTAAAAGCGGCATTGGAGCAGATAGATCGAAAGAAATATGATGTGTCGCTTACTGCAAAGGGGATTTCCAAGGAGCGTATACGCAAATATGGCTTTGCTTTTTGCGGGAAAAAAGTATTGATAGGAAGATAAGGGGTTATTGGAATAAGATGGAAAATCCGTACATGTGCAAGTATCATTTTGTTCTTCAAGATAAAATAAGGTTATTTATAAGGATGCTTCTATAAGACAGAAGCATCCATCTACATCAGGAACCATATCATTTATTGGAATCATTTTTATTATTTTGGGACTATGCTGCAGGAAAACTTTTTCAAATCCCACAGCTAGGTTTATGGCGCAAAGTCAGCGCTTTTAAACAAAATATGCATGGTAGATTACATTCGTATGACGGTCTGGTGTTTAGAGCTTCTTGGTTAATAATATTCCCAGAAGCTTTATAATAGAATTCCATTCTTGTTCTGAAATGATGATAGCATCTCCGTATTGTGTTGCGACTTTTAAGAAGGTTTTCATGAGAATTACCCTCTCTAAATGTCCAGTAAGGCCTTTCCGTAGTTCATCTTGTGTAATTTTCTTCAAGCGTATTTACCTCCTCTTACTTCCAAATATTACTACGGTTCCCATTGATGCTCTATTTTTTGCCAGACTTATCTAATATCTGATAGTCCTGAATTCCAATATATGCATTTATCTAGAGAATAAGGAACTTCTCTGAATTCGTCAATGACCATTCTGGAATATTCTTTCAGTACTATAATTACCAATTTGTTGAGTTAGGTATCAGCTTAAACACAACTTTATTGCAAAAAAATTGCAAAAGTTTTAAAAAACTTTTGCAGAAAGAATAAATTCTTCCTTTCTATTAAAAAGCATAAAAAAGAAATAAATAGAAGAATAAATCCTCTAATTTTTTTGATAAAAAAACCGATATAAGAAATAGAGTACGTGTACATTTTGGGAGAATAGAACCTGAAATCGTATAGGTGCATTATATCGGAGAACAGAGCATAGTTAAGTTCGACAGGAGGTAGTGCTATGGATAAGGATGTAGGGAAGAGAATACTAGCAGTGTTCATGAGTGTGTGTTTGCTGCTGGGAATGGCGGATTTTTCGGTGCTGACAGTAAGAGCAGAGGGTGAAGTGGACATAAGCAAAGCCACTATCAGGTTTACCAGCTCGTCACTGGAATATACCGGAGAGGAACAGACGCCAAGTATCACAGTTCAGATGGGCAGTGGAACTTCAGCTGTAAAATTAACGGAAGGCACGGATTATGAGGTGCAGTGGCCGTCTCCATCTATAGATGTAAAAGATGATTATACATTTACTATTACAGGAATCGGAGGCTATACAGGTACTAAGGAAGGCAAATACAAAATTACAAGACGGTTCTTGTCTACTGGAAAAGGAATTAGTATTAATATTGATGATGGCGAGGACTTAACTGTAATAGGAAATAACACTCCGGTTGAGCCCGCTTTTAAGGTTTTATATAATGGACAGGAATTAAACGGAGAACTAAAGGCTGATACGAATAGTGACACTTGTGATTATATATATGAATATAGGAACAATACAACTGTTCGGAGAGATGCTTCTATCGTGATTGAGGGCAGGGGTAATTTCCAGGGAACCATGACAAAGACCTTTGAAATTAAGGCAAAATCCATGGAAGACGTCAGTATAGAAGGTATAGAAGGAGTGATCGCTTATACTGGAGATAAGGCACAGTATAAACCGGACAATATTACGTTGTCCTACAATGGGGAACCATTGACAAGCGCCGATTACACGGTTAATTTTACCGATGCTTCAAAGCCGGGGAAGGTTACGGTTACGTTTACTGGTAAGGGCAATTATAGTGGAACCTGTACAGAAACTTATACCATAGAGAAAGATATAGCGGATCCTCAATTTGATAAGGATATTACCACCAGTCCGATTGGGAAGCAGGTATATACCGGGAAGCCGATACAGATTACCGGATTAATTGTTTATGATTTGATCGGCGGCAGGCCTCAGGCATTAAAAGAGGAAACCCATTATTATTTGGAACAGGGAAATAATATAGATGTTACACCTACTGCTACCCTGGGGATTACTGGTCTGGATGAAAACGGCTATACTGGTTCCAAAACGTTTTATTATGAAATAGAAGCGGCGGACATTAAGACAGCCACTATTGCGGGGATTGAAAAGAAAGTTGTTTATACCGGACAGCCTCATAATCAGGTGCCTCAGGTTTTATTGGGAGAGACGGAGATCTCAACTGATAATTATGACGTCGAATATCGAAATACAACCAATGCAGGAACGGGCTATGTTGATATAAAAGGTAAAAATAATCTGAAAAGCAACAGAACTGAGAGTTTTACCATTGAGCCGCAGCCGCTGGATGATATGGATCATGTAGCTGTTACTTTGGAAGGATATGATTATGATTACGATGGGACAGCAAAAACTCCGGGCGTAACAGTCAGCTATACTCCGGAGGGAGGCAATACCATTCAGCTGGAGCAGGGAGATAACAAGGATTATACCGTTCGTTATGAGAAAAATATCGGTGCCGGAGAAGTAGATGTAATTATAACTGGACGGGGTAATTATAAAAATACTAGGGTAGAACATTTTAATATTAATGCCAGGGATATTGCAAGCGCGGAAGTAGAAGGTATTGTAAGTGCAGTTTATACGGGCGCTTCTATTACTCAAAATGGGATTCAGGTATCATTGGATAACGGTAAGACACCGTTGGTTTCTGGAACGGATTACACGGTTAGCTATGAAAGCAATGTAGGAGTAGGAACGGCGACTATCTTCATAACGGGAATAAATAATTACAAAGGTGAGATTAGCAGAACATTTGAGATTACCAAGAAGGTGTTTACGGACAATAATGCAAGTTATGTATTGGAATTTACCAGTGCACCGTACAATTTCAAACCGATTGAACCTTCTGTAAAGGTATCCCATCTTGTAGGTACACAAACCGTTATTTTGCAGAAAGATACAGATTATACTGTGACATACGCAGAGAACCAACCCCATTCGGAAGTAGGGTCGTATGTTGTAACCATTACAGGAATGGGCAATTTTGATGGATCCATTACAAGAGAATACAAGGTTACGCCAATGGAGTTAGGTAAGAATAAAGCGTATTTTACCTTTGAGAATATGCTTCCTTATTATCCTTACACAGGCTCTGAATCCGGAAAAGAAGTGGAGCCTGACGATTTCAGCATTAAATATGAGAAGGATGGAACGACAGCAGATTTAACCTACGAGAAAGATTATACTCGTGAATATGCCGATAATACTGCCCCTGGCACAGGGAAGATTATTATTAGGGGAGTGGACGGCAGTAATTTTACTGGTACTTTAGAACAGCCTTTCCAAATCAAAGGTGATTTGTATTCGGGAGCCGCCGCGGTTGTAGGTGCAATTACTGATATTAAGGAACAGGTATATACCGGATCAGAAATTACTCTGGATAATGATGATCTGACAATTTTATATAAGCCTACAAATACTACTTTGACCTTAGGTACAGACTATGCACTGGACAATTACCAGGATAATGTGGAACCTGGAGAGGGTACCGCCAGAGTAAGAATTATCGGTACAGATACGGGTAACTATTACAGCAGTACAGATGGAACAGCGAATGAAATTATAAAGCCCTTTACAATTCTAAAGAAGGATATCGGGAACGGTGATAACGAGACAGACGTCAAGGTTGAATTGGAAAAGGTACAGGAGTATACAGGCTCCCCCATTGTTCCTAAATTAAAAGTAACCTATGGCAGTCTGGAATTAACCCCTTGGGATGAAGACAGTAAGACCGGCGATTATATGGTAGTGCCTCAGCTTCCCACAATGAACAACACGAATGCAGGTAAGGCGTCTATTGTAATCAGCGGAACAGGCGATCATTATCAGGGAAGCCAGACAGTGGAATTTGAAATTGTTCCAAGAGATCTTGGCAAGGGCACAATAGAAGTAGCGGATATTGATGAAGAACGTATTTATCATGGATTTCCTGTGAAAGTAAAAGATGATGATAAAGATGTTACTTTTACCTACACAGGTTTGGATACTGATGGAAATGAATTTACCCTGAACAATGAGGCTATTACGTATCAGCTTACTTATAATGTAGATGCAAATAAGAATAATATTCCTGATAACGAAGAAGTTGGGATGGCGACTCTGCGGATTAAAGGAAGCGGGCCTAACTTTACAGGACAGATGGATATTCCTTTCAAAATCAAAGGTGATTTAACAACGTATGCTCAGTCTGTGGCGATTTTAGTAAATGCTGACAGAACTTATACCGGAAAGCCCCAGGAGCTGACGGCAGATGAAATTACAGTAAGCTATTACGGACAGGTGATGGTCTTTGGTACAGATTATACCTTGGAATATCCGGAAGGAAATACAGACGCTACAGAAGCGGTTCCCTTTACTGTAAAAGCAGTAACGGGTGATGACAGCTTTTATATGGGTGATAAAGCTGCAAATATTGAAAACGCCAGGGAGAAATTCCAGATTAAAAAGAAACCGATTGCAGATTTAGATATTATAGTAGAAGGGCTGTTGGAAGAAGGCTATACTTATACAGGAGAAGACATCCATCCGGAAGAAGCCGCTAATTTTGCATTGAAATACGGTGAGTTTACACTGGAAAAAGGTGAATTGCCGCAACCGGTAGAGCCTGGAGAGGGAGAAGAGGAACCTGGAGGAGAAGAGATCCTTCCTTCTGGTGATTATACCTTAAAGTTGGAGAATCCTAGGGATGTGGTTGATTTGACAGATGAAACCATTCCAGATGAAGCGAAGCCGTCGATTGTAGTTACGGCGACAGAAAAGAACTATACCGGAACCAGAAGAATTATTTTTAAGATTAATCCGAGGCCGGTGAATACAGATGAAACAGTAGTAACTTATATACAACGGGATGAAAATGGTGAGAATCCTACCACTCAGACACTTACACCAAATCGTCTGACGATTCCTTTTGAAGGCAGCGATGTGCGCCTTGAGGAACTTTTGGAAGAACTGAAGGTTACCTGCAATAACATTTTGTTGGAAGAAGGAAAAGATTACAGGATTTCTTATACGACGAAAAAGGGAGAAGAGGATGTAGAGTCAAACCGTAAGCCTGGAAATGCAGTCTTTAAGATTGAAGGTATTGGGAATTATGGTGAGACGAAGGAGATTCCGTTCCTGATAACCGGAGATTTGGCCACTGATAATACGGCAGTGGAGCCGATTGATCCCCAGCCTTACACGGCAGGCGACGGCTGTAAGCCGAAAGTAAAGATTACTTATTTTGGAGTTGAGCTGGTAGAAGATGAAGACTATAAGTTGTCTTATCTCCACAATAAAAACGTAGCAAAAGATTATGATGATCCCCATCCAACCGTTGTGATTACCGGTATGAACGGTTTTGCAGGAACCCAGCGGGAGGAAGCATTTGAAATTGTAGTGCGTAATCTTGAGACGAATCCGGAAGGAATGACCTTGGAAGGGCTGAATGCCAATGGCTACCCCTTTACCGGATTACCGATTGAACCTACAGGCTTCCGGCTGAAGAATAATGGAGAAGTTGTGAACGCCTCAGAATATGAGGTTTCCTATGAGAATAATACTCATGGCGGCGGTCCGGACAGCGAAAATCCTCCATGCATTATCATTACCGGAAAATATGACCCTGTCACTCAGACCGGCGGTAACTATACCGGCAGCATGAAATTCCCCTTTACAATTGTGGGGACGCCTATTACAAATGGCGCCATTAAAATAGCTCCTGTTGCGGCACAGCCTTTTACAGGAGGCCCTATAGAACCGGAAGTTGTCATTACCCAAGGTGATTATACCTTAGTGAAGGAGACAGATTATCGGGTAGAATGGGATCCGGAGACCAATATAGCGGTAGGCCGTGCGACTGGAACGGTTTATGGTTTGGGAGACTATAGTGGAAGCAGGAATATCTCCTTTAATATTACCCGCCGTGATATGGGAGAAGTAGAAGGAGAGTTTAAGGCGATTATTCAGCCTCAAAACTACGATAACGGGAATGCAGTGGAAGTTCCTCCAGAAGCTATCAAAGTAATCCGGACGGTGAATGAAACAGAGATAGAGCTGGTATATGATACGGATTACCGGATATCCAGTTACCAGAATAATAAGGAAGTGGGAGAAGCTCTTATAACCATTACCGGACTTGGAAATTATACAGGAACATTCCAGTCTACATTTGTAATTCGGCCAATGGAAATCAACATTGATGACGTGGCGGTTACAGGTGCAGAGGATAAAGTATTCAACAATGCTCCACAAACACAGAATCTGGTTGTTACCTGGAACGACCAGGTATTGCCTCAGAGTACTTACGAAGTAAGTTACGAAAATAATGTGAATGTAGGTACTGCAAAAGCGATTGTTACATTAACCGGTAATTACAGTGGGACAAAAGAAGTAACTTTTGCGATTAAGCCATTGGAAATGACCAATAGCGCCATTACGGTAAATGCGATTCCGCGACAGGTGTATACTGGAAAGCCTTTAACACCGGAGCTGGAAATTTATTATAACAATCCGGTACAGAGAGAGCAGATAAAGCTAGTATCAGGAAAAGATTATAAGCTGGCTTATAGCTCCAACCAAGAGGTAGGAATTGATACGGCGAAAGTTACTATTACTGGTATTGGAAATTACAGCGGTTCCATGGAGAGAACCTTTACCATTATAGGAACACTTGCTTTGGCAGAAGTAAGTTCGGTTCCTGCTCAGGAATACACCGGAAAAGCCATCACTCCATCCGTAACTGTAAAACAGGGTGGCAGAACTCTCGCAGTTGGAAAAGACTATACAATATCTTATGCTAATAATGTAGAAGCCGGGAAGGCCAGCCTTACGGTAACCGGAACTGGAACGGAATTTGGCGGCAGCAAGACGATCAATTTTGATATTGTCAGGGATGTAAGCGCAGGCCTGCAGGTTGTTGGATTAGTAAAGACTTATCTGTATACTGGTAAGGCTGTAATCCCTCCATTAGGAAAGGTTAGCGCATATGGCAAGACGCTAACACCAAATAAGGATTATAAGATTACAGTAACTAATAATGTAAAAGTTGGAACAGCATCCGTTAAAATAGAAGGAACCGGCTATTATAAGGGCTCTAAGACCTTCCAATTTGACATTGCAAAGCGTAGCGTCGCCCAGTGTACAGTTTCTAAGGTGTCTGATAAAACATATAACGGTAAGGAACAAAAGCCGAAAGTAACTGTGAAATACAATGGACAGACATTAAAGGAAAATACAGATTATTCCATGACCTATATGAACAATATTCTACCTGGAAAAGCAACTGTTATTATAAGCGGAAAGGGGAATATGATTGGTACGAAGGTCCTGAACTTTAATATTAAAATGCCTGCTATTTCAGGAGTAAAAGCATCGACTTACAGTACCACAAAGGTTAAAGTTTCATGGACAAAGCAGAGTCTGGCTACTGGTTATAAGATTTACAATAATAAGAATAAACTGATAGCGACAGTAAAAGGTAGCAGCAAGACTAGTTATACAATATCTGGTCTGAAAGCGGGAACTACGTATAATTACAAAGTGAGGTTTTATGTAGTAAAAAATGGAAGAACCTGTTATAGTGGATTTTCAAAGACAATGAAGGTGAGCACTAAGCCGGCAACCCCGAAAATAACATTGAAATCCAAGAAGGCAAAACAAGCTACGATCAGTTGGAAGAAAGTAACAGGTGCCAGCGGATATCAAATTTACCGCAGTACAAAGAAAAACAGCGGTTACAAAAAAATAGCCTCTACTACCAAATTAACTTATACAAATACCAAATTGACCAGTAAAAAGCGCTATTATTATAAAGTGCGGGCATATCGCACCGTAAATGGTGTAAAAATTTACAGTAGCTATTCCACCGTAAAGTATGTTACAATCAAATAGTGATGAAACTATGAAAAAAATATATCGTATCGGACGCTTTCAGTTTGACTCCTACACGGAGTACAAGAAAGGTTTGGAAGATGTAAAGAAGATTAAGTACATATCGGACGAAGTGGACATTAATGAACAGGGGGTAGCGCTTCGGCTCTACACCCTGATCAGGCAGAAGGATATTAAATTCCAAAGTGTGATAGGAGAAGATTATCTTCTATATCTGTCTGATTTGTTGGCAGATGACTACAAGGAACTGGCTGATGAAGGCATTGAAAGCCTGGCGGTTGACGGGGGAGGCAGTGGATTCCCCCGGAAAATTGCCGGGATTCTGTGCATTATTACAGCGATACTCTGTTTTGGATATTTTTTTGGAAACGAGTATTTAGATTATCGAAAAGCTAGAGAAGTGAAAGAGCTGCAGGCAAGCAGAGAGACTTCTAAGGCAGCGCAATACATAGCAGATTATATTAACAAAAATCTGCGGGGCGAGACTGAGGAAGAGGTGGAAGACGAGGAATTTTTGGCGCAGCCAGGAGTCTCTATGACAGAGCAGGAAACCGAACCTTCTGTAGAAGAGTCAGAACCGCCTCCAATTTTGCCGGAATATGCTGCCCTCCATGCAGAGAATCCTGATTTGGCAGGATGGATAAAAATACCAGGTACGGAGATTGATTATCCAGTTATGCAGTCTTTGGATTCTAACGAATATTACCTGAAACATAATTTTGAAAAAGAAGAGGATAAGAACGGATCCATATTTATGGATATGCGGAATCAAGTATTAGACCGGGATGATAATCTGATGATATATGGTCATAACATGAAAAGCGGCATGATGTTCGGGAGTCTCGGAGAATACTTAGATGAAACATATTGGAAAAATCATAAAAGAATTCAATTTCATACATTGTATGATAGAGAAGAATATGATATTATAGCAGTATGTTTAGCAAAAGTTGAATATCAGGATGATGATGTGTTCCGATATTATGATTTTCTGAATGCAGAAGACGAAGCGGCCTTCGCAGAATATAAGAAGAATATTGAGGAACTAAAAGTATATCAGGATGAATTGGATATAAATTATGGCGATAAGCTGATTACCCTTTCTACCTGTAACTATTATATTGAAGATGGCCGTCTTTTTCTGGTTGCGAAGAAAGTAGACGGAACATAAGAACCATAGGAGGGTTGACCTGATGAATAAGAAAATGAGAAAGTGTGTGCAGTTATTGATTGCCGCTGCCTTAGTGGGGGTATCGCTTGCACAGGGGATTCAAGTAAAGGCTTCAGAAGCGGAGCCAGAGCCGGAACCGACGCCCCAGGAATTCGTTATTACGGACGGAGTGTTGACGGCTTACGGAGGCGCAGGAGGAGATGTGGTGATTCCGGAAACGGTAACTGCCATAGCTGATAATGCGTTTTCCGGTAATACAAGTATCACAAACGTTACAGTGCCTGCTTCCGTACAAAGTATTGGAAGCAATGCTTTTGCAGGATGCAGCAGTTTAACCAGCGCCTCTATTGCCTCTGCAGGAAGTATTGGTTCCGGGGCATTTTATGGATGCAGCAGCTTAGTGTCTGTGTCATTGCCAGAGAATCTGGGAGAAATTTCATCTCAGCTTTTTAGCGGCTGTTCCAGTTTAGTGGATGTATCGATTCCTTCGGCAGTAACAGCAATTGGAAATGAAGCTTTTAGCGGCTGTGTCAGTCTCGGAGGCGTCACCATTCCCTCCAGCTGTGGAAGTATTGGAGCCAGCGCATTTAATGGATGCAGCAGTTTTGGCAGCATATCCATTCCCTCCAGTGTATCAAGTATAGGAGAAGGCGCTTTTGCGGACTGCAGCGGTTTGGCTTCTGTAGAATTAAATGCAAGCATCTCCAGCTTGCCAGATAATATATTTTATGGTTGTGCTAGCTTGGGGGGGATCGACTTGCCCTCTGGCATTGGAAGTATTGGAAGTAATGCTTTTGGCGGATGTGCATCCTTAGGTAGCATTTCTATACCGGCCAGTGTATCTTCCATTGACCTGGGAGCCTTTTCCGGATGTATTGGATTATCTTCTATATCCATAGCCAGTGGAGGCAGTAACTATGCAAGTTCTGATGGGTGCATTTATGATGCAGGTTTGACCAAGCTGATTTATTGTCCGCCAGGAAAGTCTTCTATTACTTTAGCAAGTACAACTACCACTATTGCAGCGGGAGCATTTAGCAGCAACAGCGTAATAGGGGATTTGACCATCCCAAGCGGTGTTACAACAATTGAAGCCGGCGCTTTCTCCGGAAGTGGAATCTCAACAGTTACAATTCCGGAAAGCACTACATCTATTGGGGCTCAGTCCGGATGGACGCCGGATGCGATTTTTGGACTTGCAGGTTCTCAGGCTCAAGTGTTTGCAGATGAGAATGGATATGTATTCGAAAGTACCGGAACAGCTCAGAATCCCGTTGTGCCGGTGGATCCAGAGAAACCAACAGATCCAGAAAAGCCGGAAGATCCAGAGAAACCAACTAATCCGGAAACCCCAACTAATCCGGACAATAATCCCACAAGTAATGGCGGCACCAATACGACAGTCACAAAAAGCACCACAAACCGATCAACGTCAGGCAGCACTTCACGTGTAAAGGATCTAACGCCAAAAACAGGGGATGGAATTGATGCAAAATATTTCCTGTGCGGCGGTGTATTATTGGTAGGAGTGTATTTGGTAATATATAAGAAGAAAATAAAAGCGAAATAAAACGAATAAACACGCAGTTCCGGCTTATGGTTCTGCGTGTTTTTTAGCTAAAAGGAGAAATGAATGAATTTATTAACCATTGAACGTTTTTCAAAGGCGTACACAGATAAAATATTGTTTCATGAAGCGTCCTTTCATGTTCAGGAAGGAGAGAAAATTGGCGTTATTGGCACAAATGGGATGGGAAAAAGTACCCTTTTGAAAATCATAGCCGGAATAGAAGAGACGGATCAGGGAATCGTTGTTATGGGAAATCATGTAAGAATTGGATATCTGATGCAAACGCCGGTATTTTCGGGGGATGATACGGTTCTTTCGGCTGCATTAGCGGGGTTGGATACACAAGATATGGTATTAGTCAGCGACGCAAAAGCTATGTTGAACCGTCTGGATTTAGGGGATGTAGAACAACCCATGAATCAATTGTCCGGAGGACAGCAAAAACGCGTGGCATTGGTTCATGTAATACTACAGAAGGTTGAAATTCTGGTATTGGACGAGCCGACCAATCATTTGGATAGTGAAATGGCGCAATGGTTGGAGGAGTATTTGGTTTCCTATCGTGGGGCAGTGGTTATGGTTACCCATGACCGTTATTTTTTGGATTGTGTAGTGAATCGGATTGTGGAAGTAGACTACGGAAAAATTTATAGTTATCCAGGAGATTATTCCCAATATGTAGAGCAAAAGATTCAAAGACAAAACATGGAATTGGCGACAGAACGGAAGCGAAAAAGTATCTTAAGGAAAGAACTGGCATGGTTGGCAAGAGGGGCCAGAGCCAGAGCGACCAAGCAAAAAGCCCATATTCAACGAATCGAAGAAATGCTTGGCCAGGAAGGACCTTTAGAAGAACAAAGGGTGGAATTATCCAGCGTGGCCTCTCGTATGGGAAAAAAGACCATTGAACTTAAGGGTATTTCAAAGGCTTATGGAGAGAAACATTTGATAGATGATTTTTCTTATATTTTTCTAAGGCAAGATCGTATTGGGATTGTAGGACCCAATGGAAGCGGAAAGAGTACCCTGTTAAAGCTGATTATGGGAGAGATACAGCCGGATACAGGCGTAATAGAGATGGGTGAGACGATACGTATTGGCTATTTCGCTCAGGACAATGTGCATATGGATGAAGAAATGAAAGCCATTGAATACGTTCGTGAGGTTGCAGAATATATTCAGACGAATGATGGAAAAATTACGGCGTCCGCATTAATGGAGCGATTTTTGTTCGATGGTACGCTCCAATGGTCCAAGATTGGAAAATTATCCGGAGGAGAACGACGAAGACTGTATCTAATGCGGATTTTGATACAGGCGCCCAATGTATTGATTTTTGATGAGCCTACCAATGATTTGGATATTCAAACCTTAGGAATACTGGAAGATTACTTGGATGCTTTTGATGGAATTGTAATTACTGTGTCTCATGACCGCTACTTTTTGGATCGTATTGCAACACGTATCTTTGCTTTTGAAGGGGAAGGACAAATACAGCAGTATGAAGGAGGATATGAAGATTATTTAAAAGCAAGAGCCCTTCGCTATCCGGAAAAATATGGAGAAACTGGAAAGACGAAAGCTTCAACGGATATTACGAAGACAAGTGGAGGCGAGAAGAAGACAAGTTCAAAATCTCGAAAGCTGAAATTTTCATATAAAGAACAGCGAGAATATGAAACGATTGATGAAGAAATTGCCAAATTGGAAAAAAAGAATGAAGATCTGGAGCAGGAGATCGAGGCGAATGCTACCAACAGCATGAAGCTAGGGGAATTGATGAAGGAGCAGGAAGAACTACAGAGGATGCTGGAAGAAAAAATGGATCGTTGGGTATATTTAAATGATTTGGCACAACAGATAGAAAGCCAGAACTAGAAAAGCTCCGGGAACAGAAGTATGCTTGTAAAGCTTCTGTCCCCGGGGCTTTTTATAAAAAGTTCCAGCGTAGACGATCAATTATATTACAAAGATTCCCAGAGCGTTTAAAATGGAGGAAACCAGGATAATAATCAGGCAAACCGGAGCTATGTATTTAATCATTACTACAAATAGTTTTTCTCGTTTAAAGGAAGAGTTCACCTTGATTTCATCAGATATGGTTTTGGGTTTGATTACATAACCGACAAAGATACAGGTGAAAAATGCAACAATCGGCATTAGGACGCTATTACTGATAAAATCAAAAAAGTCCAAAAAGCTCATTCCCATAGGTTGAATTCCAGACCATGCGCCAAAACCAAGAGAAGACGGAAGAGCGACTGCCAGAGCAAACAGCGTTACAATGAAGGTTGCAAGCCGACGATTCCAGTGCAGTTTATCACAGGTGATAGAAACAATGGTCTCCATCAAGGAGATGGAGGAGGTCAAAGCCGCAAACAGTACTAATACAAAAAACAGGACGCCGATAATTGTTCCAAAAGGCATGGAGCCAAATACTTTAGGCAGAGTGACAAACATCAGCCCTGGCCCTGCATTAATAGCAGAAGCGTCTCCGCCGCTAAAAACGAATACTGCCGGGACAATCATCATTCCGGCGAAAAAAGCAATGCCGGTGTCAAAAATCTCAATTTGGGATACGCATTTTTCCAAATTCACATCTTTTTTCATATATGAACCATAGGTGATCATAATTCCCATAGCTAAAGACATGGAGTAAAAGAGCTGGCCCATTGCTCCCACTACCGTAGTAATGGAAAAGTGGGAAAAATCTGGCTTGAGGTAATAAATAAGCCCTTCTGAGGCTCCGGGCAGCGTGACGGAGTAAATGGCAATGCCTACCGTCAGAATTACCAATAGAGGCATCAGAACTTTGCTGACTTTTTCCACACCCTTTTCTACGCCCCAAAATACGACGATTGCGGTGCCCAGAATAAATATTGACTGCCACAGAATGGGTTGCCCGGTTTGGCTGATAAAGCCTTCAAAATAACCATCCTGAGCAGCAGACTGGGATTGTCCTGAGAGAAAGGCCATAAGATATTTAAATACCCAGCCTCCAATGACGCAGTAATAAGGCATAATAATAATGGGCACCAGTGCGGCCAGATATCCTACAAAGGCATATTTGCTGTTTAGCTTTTTAAATGCGCCGATGGCGCTAAGGCCGGTTTTTCGCCCTATAGCGACTTCGCTAATCATGAGTGTAAAACCAAAGGTTACGGCAAGGATCAAATAAACAAGTAAAAAGATTCCTCCGCCATATTTTGCAGCTAAGTAAGGAAAACGCCAGAGATTTCCCAAGCCCACGGCAGAACCAGCGGCGGCAAGGACGAAACCCAGTTTTCCCGAAAAACTACTTCGTTTTTTCTCCATGAAAATAACCCCTCTCTTGTGTGTATTATGCAGTCATAGATAAAGGATGGCAGGCTGCACATAGACTAGTATAGTATATCGAGAAGGGTTTGTAAAATAAAAATATAATTGTATATGATATTTTTCTATTGAGGAGTTTTGTACACACCGATCCCCAGAGCCCCAATTCCCAGATGACAAGCAATGCTGCAAGAGAGAGGGTAATATTGTATGGGATTTTCCGGAAAAGCAGCCTGAACCAGGGACACCCATTCCTTAGCGTCTTCTTCCCGCTCCAATGTCCCGGCAGTTGCAATCGTAAGCATATGAGAAGGAATCTGAGAAAATCGGCTGGCCACGTCTTGTTGGATAGCTTCAATCATTTTCTTTTCGCACTGCTTGAGGCCGCGGACCTTAGCGTAAGCATCCAGCTTACCGCCCTGGATCGTCAGCACAGGTTTAATATTCAGTACATTAGCGATAGCGGCTGCCGAGGCGGTAATGCGTCCGCTTTTTTTCAAATATTTTAAAGAATTTACAGTTAAATAAATGCTGGCTTCATAGGCATTTTGCTCCAGGGACTCTTTAATTTCAAGAGCTGTATGTCCCTGGTCGGCCATAATTTTTCCTTCTAGGACGGAGGCCATTAAGGTTACAGAAATCCTATGATTATCTACTACCTGAATTTTGGAACCGTACTCTTTGGCGAGCTGCATTGCGTTGTGGCAGGAACCGCTTAACTCACTGGACATGGGAATATGTACAATTTGGTCATAACCATTTTGGAAAATTTCGTCCCACATGTCGGTAACAGAACCTGGCGACGGCTGTGAGGAAGAAATATCTCTATCGTTGCGCATAGCTTCATAAAGCTGTTCATGAGTAATGTCTATCTCTTCCATATAGCTGTTTCCATCTACAATGACAGGCATTGGAAGCACGAAAATACCTTCCTTTTTACCTTCTGCTGTTGTGATGCCGCTATTCGTATCTGTTGAAATTGCTGTTTTCATAATATTCTCCTTATGATAGAAATCCCTGCAAAAACAGTTTGTTGACAATTTCATTGAGTTTGTTAAAATAATGTGAAACAACTGTATCATATTGTGTCATTTCCTACAAGGGAGCAATCTGGTACAAAATGGGCTGTATTGTGCCATGTTGTTAAAATAGTGTTAAGAATATTGTGACGGAAGGGGGAATGAGTCCTATGGATAAAAGAAAAGAAGCAAACCGACGAGTGAAAAGCAGTATTACGGAAGCGCTTTTATCATTGATGTATCAAAAAAGCTTTTCTGATATCTCTATTACGGAATTAATTCGGACAGCGAATGTTGCCAGGACGTCTTTTTACCGAAATTATGAATCCAAAGAAGATGTATTAATTACGTTAATTGAGGATGTTTTAGATCAATTTAAAGAAGCCATTGAATATGAAAATGATGATTATTACACGTATCAAAATATTTTAAGAAGCTTTGAATTTTTTGAGCAATATAAAAGCTATGTATTGGATCTGTATTTATTTGGATATGGTTCTATACTGTTGGAAAAGTTAAATCAATTTCATGAAGAAGTAGCGGGAACCATGCCTTATAGCTCCATTGAACGGTATCAGCTTTACATGTATATGGGGGCTTTGTTTAATACGGCGATCGTGTGGCTCAGGGGCGGAACGAAAGAAAAAGCAGGAGATATTGCAGGTATGTTTTGCGACGTATGGGGAATTCCAAAAAAAACAGAAAACCAGATGGGGATGTAATGCCGATATGCCCTTGTTCCGTATAGATAGAAGGAAAGCGTTGCCAAAGGCAACGCTTTTTGGGGGGAGTAAATTTATGAAATGCTTATGTTCCTGAAAGAAGGAACACATCAAATAAAAGGAACTACTAATATCTGACAAAACTAGTATACGAAGAAAATGTGTGCAAAGTATGGACATTTTCTAAAAGAATCATGAAGAAGTTTAAAATATTTCTAAAGAGTGTGTAAATGCTTTTTAAGGATTTCGTGAATCCGATGGCAGATTGCACTTTTTTTCCAGGCTTGTTTTTGATATAATAGAATCACTTCTGTAATAAAAGAGCAGATCATTTTATTGCAGGAGAAACGACAAAGGCCTTTAAGAGAAAGGAGTATTTTACATTATGAGTAAGTCGAAAGTTTATTTTACCAGCTTTAAAACCAGTTATACAGAGAATTTGCCTCAGAAGCTGCAGCGTTTGATTACAACGGCTGGAATTGGGAATATTGATTTTACAGACAAATATGCAGCCGTTAAGATTCATTTTGGGGAATTGGGCAATTTGGCTTTTCTTCGTCCAAATTATGCCAAGGCAGTCGTAGACGTGGTGAAGAAACAGGGAGGGAAAGCATTTTTAACCGATTGTAATACCTTATATGTAGGCAGCCGTAAAAATGCTCTGGATCATTTGGATACGGCTTATGAAAATGGCTTTACGCCTTTTTCTACCGGATGCCATGTGTTGATTGCAGATGGATTAAAGGGAACGGATGAAGTTTTGGTTCCGGTAGATGGAGAGTATGTGACAGAGGCTAAAATAGGCCGTGGACTGATGGACGCTGATATTTTAATATCCCTGACTCATTTTAAGGGTCATGAAGCAACCGGATTTGGCGGAGCTTTGAAAAACATTGGCATGGGCGGCGGTTCCAGAGCCGGAAAAATGGAAATGCACTGTGAAGGGAAGCCTCAAGTGAATCAAAAAAATTGTATAGGCTGCGGAATGTGTACCAGAGTATGCGCTCATGAAGGGATAGCTGTTACAGAAAAGAAAGCCTCCATTGATCACAGCAAATGCGTGGGCTGCGGCCGCTGCATAGGGGTTTGCCCTAAGGACGCCGTACAGCCGGGATTTGACGCAAGCAATGATATTTTAAATTATAAGATTGCAGAGTATACCAAAGCGATCTGTCAGGACCGTCCCTGCTTTCACATTTCCGTTATCTGTGACGTGTCGCCGAATTGTGACTGTCATGCAGAGAATGATATTCCGATTATACCCAATGTAGGAATGTTTGCATCCTTCGATCCGGTGGCGCTGGATGTGGCATGTGCGGATGCATGTAATCGCCAGCCTGTTATTTCCGGCAGTATTTTGGCGGATCACAAAGCCACCGACCAGGAAGAAAGCCATGACCATTTTCATGTAACCCATCCCGATACCAATTGGCGTTCTTGTGTAGAACACGCCCAGAAAATTGGTTTGGGATCTATGGAGTATGAATTGATAGAAATCTAAGGAGCGAAGGAGCACATGAAACAAATATGGAAAAAAAGGCTGGCAGTCCTGTCTGGCCTGTTGATTTGCCTGCTGCTAACGGCAGGGCTCCAAGGCGTGATTCGTGCCGAAGAACCTCCAAAGGAAATGACCGTGGTGTTTACCCACGATCTTCACTCCCACCTGGATAGCTTTATGGCTGCCCTGGACGGAAAGGAACAGGAAGTAGGAGGATTTGCCCGAATTAAGACGTTTATTGACGAGGCAAAAGAAGAAGACGAACATACCCTGACGTTGGATGGCGGGGATTTTTCCATGGGGACCTTATACCAGGCGGTATACGAGACACAAGCGGCAGAGCTTCGAATGTTGGGATATCTGGGGATGGACGTCACGACGATGGGAAACCATGAGTTTGATTACCGGACCACAGGTTTAAGCCGTATGCTTCAGAGCGCCGTCAAAAGCAATGAGGAATTGCCGGCTTTTGTACTCTGTAATGTGGATTGGGAGGCCAGCCTGGCTCAAGGGATCCCGGAAGTAAAAGAATTGAAGGAAACCTTTGATCAATATGGAATTGCTCCTTATGTCATGTTGGACAAAGGAGATATTAAGGTGGCGGTATTGGGCGTTTTTGGCAAAGACGCCTTGGCATGTGCTCCTACTTGTGAATTGATTTTTCAGGATCCGGTTCAGGCAGTAAAAGAGACGGTGACCCAGATTCGCGAAAAAGAGGAAGCAGATATGATTGTCTGCGTATCCCATAGCGGTACTTGGGAAGAGGCGGATAAGTCCGAAGACGAGATTCTTGCAAAAGAAGTACCAGATCTGGATTTGATTATCAGCGGACATACACATACCGCTTTGGATGATCCCATTGTCCATGGAAATACTTCCATCGTTTCCACTGGAGAGTACGGAATACGCACCGGTAAGCTTCGTATGGAACAGACCGAAGAGGGACGTTGGGAAATCAAGGATTATGAGCTGGCAGGCATGACAGCGGATGTGAAGGAAGATCCCGGAGCCCTTGATAAAATAAAGGAGCTTGGAGCCAGGATTGACAAAGATTATTTGGAACAGTTTGGATATACCAAAGAACAGGTGCTGGCTTTTAATCCCTGGAAAAATCCCACCCTTCAGGAGATATCGGAGGTTTTGGGAGAGAATGGATATACCAATTTGCTGGCAGACGCATATCGGGACACACTGAATCAGCTGCCGGAAATGGCTCAGGATCCCGTGGATGTTGCCGTTGTACCTTCCGGCGTGATACGGGACGTATTTGCAGAAAAAAGCGATGTTACAGTATCTGATGTGTTTAATGCATTTTCCCTGGGGATTGGCCCGGACGGCGTACCCGGCTATCCTTTGGTGAGTATTTACCTTACCGGTGCGGAATTGAAAACGGCGGCGGAGGTGGACGCTTCCATTTCGCCAATGATGACTACGGCGCAGCTCTTTATGAGCGGGTTGAATTATACGTTGAATCCCAACCGGTTGATTTTGAATAAAGTTACAGAAGTATCCCTTTGTGATATGCAGGGAAATGAAAGCCCTTTGGAGGATGATAAATTATATCGGGTAGTGGCGGATCTTTACAGCGGCCAAATGCTGGGAGCCGTTACTGATATGTCTTATGGAATTTTGTCCATTGTTCCAAAGGATGCGCAAGGGAACCCGGTGGAGGATTTAGAGGATTATATCGTTTATGACAATGGACAGGAAATGAAAGCCTGGGTTGCCATTGCCCGCTATGTGGAATCCATGGGAAATGACCAGGGAGAAATTTCAGACTATTACAGCCAGGTGCAGGGGCGCAAAATAATTGATGATGATAAGAGCATAGGCGCATTTTTAAAAAGCCCTAATAAAATTGCCCTAATCATGGTGGGTATCTTGCTGGTTGTTCTTGTTATTTTGATTCTTCTCATCATAGGGATGGTAAAACTGGTGAAGTACATTCGAAAGAAACGAAGAAATTCTTACCGTTAAAAATCGAAGGCTTGCATTTTTTCAAATTGGATGCTACTATATACGAAAGGTGCGCGGATAGGAATCGCCTTACCGCAAACCTAATAGGATACGCTAACCACAAGGGATACCTGAAGGGAAAGGCATAGAACACAGGATAAGTCTGCCTCTGTACCCTCTTTGGGTATGGAGGCAATTTTTTATGTTAGAATAAAAGGAGTTGGATGAAATCGTAATGAAAAAAGCGCTGTCTTTGATAGATAAATTGAACCAGGAAAAAGCCTTAGAGCTGGAAGAATGGGTATTTCTGATTGAGCATCGGGAAGAAGAGACGGCGGAAACACTTTTTGCTTTGGCCAGAGATATCCAAAGACGGCAGTTTGGGAATCAGATTTATACCAGAGGGCTGATTGAGTACACAAATTATTGTAAAAACAACTGCTACTACTGCGGGATTCGAAGGGATAACAAAGCTGTGGAACGATACCGGCTGACGCCAGAAGAAATTCTGGATTGCTGCCGGAGAGGATATGCTTTGGGATTTCGCACCTTTGTGCTGCAAGGCGGAGAAGACGGATATGACACAGATGAGAGAATGGAAGAAATCATTCGTGCCATAAAAAAAGGATATCCGGACTGCGCCATTACTTTGTCATTGGGAGAGCGCTCCTACGAAAGCTATTTGCGCCTGCGTCAAGCAGGGGCAGACCGCTATCTGCTTCGCCATGAGACAGCCCAGGAAACTCATTATGGAATGCTGCACCCCCCGGAATCATCAGGAGCCAATCGGAAACAATGCTTACGCAATTTAAAGGAAATCGGATACCAAACCGGTACTGGTTTTATGGTAGGCTCCCCCGGTCAGTCTCCTCAGAGCTTGGCTGAGGATATGATATTTATCCGGGAGCTGAATCCTCACATGGTGGGTATCGGCCCCTTTGTACCCCACCATGAAACGCCGTTTGCCCGGGAAAAAGGAGGAACTGTAGAACTGACTCTTTATATGCTGGGACTTTTGCGGGTAATGCTGCCAAAGGCGTTACTGCCTGCCACCACAGCTTTGGGTACGATAGATCCCAAAGGGAGAGAAAAAGGAATTCTGGCAGGAGCCAATGTGGTGATGCCGAATCTTTCTCCCTTGGGAGTGAGAAATAAGTATGAACTATACGACAATAAGATCTGCACAGGAGAAGAAGCGGCGGAATGCCGCCATTGTCTGGCGTCCAGGATGGAATCCATAGGATATAAGCTGGTTGTAGATCGGGGAGATTATAAGGAGGAAAACTAGATGTATAACGTTATGTCGCCAAAAGCAGAAGAATTTATCAGTCATGAGGAAATTATGGATTGTCTGGAATATGGAAAAAAACACAAAGATGACAGAGCGCTCATCGACCAGATTCTGGAGAAGGCAAAGCTGCGCAAGGGACTTTCCCACCGAGAGGCCATTGTGCTGCTGGACTGTGAACTGGAAGATAAAAATCAGGAGATCTATGAATTAGCTCAGGAGATTAAACATGATTTTTACGGGAACCGAATTGTTATGTTCGCGCCGCTATACCTTTCCAATTACTGTATCAATGGCTGTGAATATTGTCCTTATCATGCAAAAAACAAGCATATTCCAAGAAAAAAATTGACCCAGGATGAGATTGTGAAAGAAGTTATGGCATTGCAGGACATGGGGCATAAACGTTTGGCGTTGGAAGCAGGGGAGGATCCGGTACATAATCCCATAGAATACATTTTGGAATGTATACAAACGATTTATGGTATTAAACATAAAAACGGAGCCATTCGTCGGGTCAACGTAAACATCGCGGCTACCACAGTGGAAGAATACCGGATGTTGAAAGAAGCCGGAATCGGTACTTACATTTTATTTCAAGAAACTTATCACAAAGAAAATTATGAGAGATTACATCCTACTGGGCCAAAGCATGATTATGCATATCATACGGAGGCTCACGATCGGGCTATGGATGGAGGAATTGACGACGTAGGGTTAGGCGTGTTGTTTGGATTAAACAATTACCGCTATGATTTTACCGGTATCTTAATGCACGCGGAGCATTTGGAAGCTTATAAAGGCGTAGGCCCCCATACCATTAGCGTACCCAGAGTCAGACGTGCGGATGATATTGACCCGAATGCGTTCGACGATGGAATTGACGACGATACTTTCGCTAAGATTGTAGCCTGTATTCGAATCGCGGTTCCGTATACCGGGATGATTGTGTCCACCAGGGAAAGCCAGGCTTGCCGGGAAAAAGTGTTGCATCTTGGTGTTTCACAGATCAGCGGCGGTTCCCGTACCAGTGTGGGAGGATATGCGCAGGAAGAATCAAAAGAGGAAAGCTCCGCCCAGTTTGACGTCAGCGACAACCGTACGTTAGACCAGGTAGTAAAATGGTTGATGGATATGGGATATGTCCCTTCTTTCTGTACCGCTTGTTATCGGGAAGGCCGAACCGGGGATCGTTTTATGACCTTGTTGAAGAGCGGCCAGATTGTCAACTGCTGTCATCCCAATGCATTGATGACGTTAAAAGAATATCTGGAGGATTATGCGTCACAGGAGACAAAGCAGGTGGGAGACGCCTTGATTCAAAAAGAGCTGAATACCATAACGAATCCGGTCGTGCGGGAAAAAGTAGAGGATTATCTGGAGCATATCCAGGAAGGGAAGCGGGATTTCCGTTTTTAGTCTGTAAAAATAGGCGTCTGGAGAAAAAAATGCAATTCCTATGAACTTTCCATTGCAGGGAATAGTGAATTTTGCTACACTGTACATGATGATTGAGAGATCGAGGTATAGAGGAGCGAAGACATGAGTGCACAGGACAAGATCGAACGGACCTTGAAACAGATTCATGTACTATTTTCCGACGGGCCGATTATCGCAGGAAATCCGGATAAAGTTGTGGTGGATAAGAAAGAAGTATTTGCAATTTTAGAACAGTTGAACTTGGCCGTATATGAGCTGATGGACCAATATGAGGCCACGCAGCAGGCCAGAGAACTGGCTCAGCGCCGAAGCGAAAAAAAGGGAGAGGAGCTGCTGCAACGGATTTCACGGCAGGCGGACGATGTATATGCAGCGTCGTTGATTTACACGGACAATGCCCTGGAACAGATGCAGAAGCTGATGGAAGAGGCAATCAATTCCAGCAAGAACGCCTGGAATCGTTTTAATACGGAGCTGGAAAAAGAGAGAAACAGGATTAAGGGAGATCAAAAAGAATTAAAAGATCAATTAAAGGACTTCCAGGATTCCAATAAATATTTAAATATCATTGAAGAGTATAACCGAAAGCAGGAAAAGAAAGAAAAAGAAGGAACCGATACCGGGAAAAAGATTCAGAACGAAGCGAAACATTACGCTTTAAATGAGATACCGGAGATTCGGGTAAACCCCGCATACTTTGAGCGCCGCCGCAGAAAGTCAGAGATGCAGGAGACGGAAGAAAACTTTCTGCCGGTGCCGGCAGGGGAGGCAAAACAGCTTTCTTATGAGGAAGGGGAAGATAAGACAGCCTCCGATTCTGATTTGGTAATTGATATGGAGGATTTTGATGATTTACCTTCCATGCCCACGGTGATAGAAGAAGAGCCGGAGCAGCAGCTTTTTGTTATGCCGGAGATTAAAGTGGATTTGGATGCGGAATATTTTAAATGGCAGGCTCAGGAAAAGGGAGCTGTAAACGGTACAGACGGAGGGACAGAAGAAGGAACGGCAGTACGGAAGAAGGAACGGAGATTTTTATTTGGGAAAAAATAAATAGCAGAATGAAAACGGAGCCGTCTCTTAAGAGATGCTTCGTTTTTTTACTTCAAAGGAAACACATTTTTCTAACATGCACGACAAATTTTTATAATGTTTCTCGATTAAAATTCAATAAATTTTAAGGAAATATTATTCGTGTATTTAAAATTATCCTCTATAATAGAGAGAAATAGAACGCAATTTGGATATAGTTTTGCAGGCGTATTATTTTTCATGTATAATAGAGGCATCAGAAAAAAGAATGGAGTGTACGGCATGAAAAATATTTTAGTATGTGATGATGATAAAGAGATTGTGGACGCTATTGAGATCTATCTTCAGCAGGAAGGCTATCATATTTTGAAAGCATATGACGGAGAACAGGCATTGGAAACACTGCGTAATAATGAAGTACATTTGCTGATTATTGATATTATGATGCCAAGGCTGGATGGGATCCGGGCTACTTTGAAGATTCGGGAAAACAGCAGCATTCCTATCATTATTCTTTCAGCAAAGTCAGAGGATGCAGATAAGATTTTGGGATTAAACGTGGGGGCGGATGATTATGTGACTAAGCCCTTCAATCCCTTGGAGCTGGTGGCCAGAGTGAAATCTCAAATCAGACGTTATACTCAGTTGGGCAATGCGGCGGAAGCCAATCAGCGAGTGTACCAGGTTGGCGGCCTTGTTATAAACGATGATTTGAAAGAGGTAACAGTGGATGATGAGCCGGTAAAACTGACTCCCATAGAATATAATATTTTATTGCTTTTAGTAAAGGATCAAGGAAAAGTATTTTCTATTAACCAGATTTATGAAAATATTTGGAATGAAGACGCCATAGGGGCGGATAATACAGTGGCTGTGCATATCCGTCATATCCGAGAGAAAATTGAGATCAATCCCAAGGAACCGCGCTATCTGAAGGTGGTTTGGGGCGTTGGATATAAAATAGAAAAAAGCTGATGATATCTGGCCGGTGACGTAAGGTTACCGGCTGTAGCGAGTATACCCATTTTAAGGTATTCTCCTGTAATCAGCGGAAAGGGGCGAATAGCATGAAGAAAATAAGATATTCTGCCGGGATGAAAGCCGTTGCTTTGCTGATACAGGAGATTTTTGCTGTGTCTTTGGTGGTATGTATTATATTAGTCTCAACCTTATTTGACCGCAGTATGTTGAATCCTGGAGATCTGAAAAATAAACCCTTTACAGAATCCAGATATTATGAGGAAATCTTTCAGGGAGCCGTTCAAGAGGTTCTTTCTTATATTTCATTCAAAAAACAATTTGAAACAGAAGGTGTTTATAATCCGGAGAAGGCCGTAAATATTTTAGCTTATATGGATAGTAATATGTCCAATTCCAATGAACGGGATTCCTTAAAAAGGAGCGAGCGATTTCGTTATTATCTTATAGATTTGGAGAACTGGTCTAAGGAGTATATTAATCTGCCCTTTCGAGTAGACAGTCGTCTGTATGTTGACGGAGAAGAGGTACATCAGGTTCAGGAAGTGTATATTGACGAAGATATTGTCCAGGAGGCGGATACTATCGTCCGCAATTTAGGAGATATGGATGTATCCTTGCAGAAACAAATAGCGGTCCAGGCTCAATATTATTATGGCGGATATTATTCTGTGGATGATGTGCAGAATAATAATAAAGATGCAGAAATTGCCTCCGTATTTACGGAAGTAGAAGTTCATACCAGTTCGTCAAATACGTCGGAACAAGAAACGAAGAGCTCCAAAGAGATGCCCGAGACTGTGTCTTTGCCAAAGGACGCGGAGGCGGAGAATGACGCAGGCGGCGAATCAGGGATTGAGCCATATACAAACGACAGTGAACAGGAGGATGCATCCAGGGATAATCAGCTGGATGAAATAAAACAGCAGATTATAGATGGAAAGCTCTTTGAACTGGAAGGAAAGGCCCTTGCTCTGATCCTAAATGATTTAAAACTGGAAGATATCAGTGCCAGTACGGAGAGCAGCGTTCTGGAAGAAAAATTTCTTACAGTGGAGGAAGGTACGATACTGGGAGAATATTTAAGCAACGCCATTACCCTGGAAGAGATGATTCATGCATATGAAAGCCTGGAATATACCTTAAATACCATCGGAAATGAAATTACTATTTACAAACGGCTGGTAAACAGATATGAGAAAAATGAATCCAATCTCCGATTTTGGATTTATGAAGATGGTGCAAATCAATATTTTACCAATATGGGGAATGGAGTTTTAGAGGATTTTCAAGGATTGGGAAAGACGCTGGGCAGTTATTTTTATTATAATAAGAACGATATTCGGCTGGATACCAATGTGAATGGTATGGAAGAGCTGTACTATGAAAAATTGGAAGCTTTAAATAACGGCCATAACAGCGTAATATTTGTGGGAATGGACACCTCCTTTCCATATGAAGATCAGTTTAAAAAAGGAATGGAAGAATATCGGCGATTGCAGCCTTGGGCTTCTTTTGCCCTGGGGGCTGCTGTAATAAGTGTATTTGGGTGTTTGCTATGTCTGCTTTATTTGACATTGGCAGCGGGCAGAAACAGAGTGGATTCTACGGTTCATTTAAATCGTCTGGATAAAGTTAAGACAGAAATTTTGCTGGCAGGTTTCGCCCTTGTCTGCGGTGGAGCGCTTCGTATGGCAGAGCAGATAGTGTTTCTGTTCAAAGACAGTGATCTGGTAGGCATGATGATTATGGCAGGAGGCATGACTTTTTCTGTCGTAGCCCTGTTTATGGTATTTTACATGAGTTTTGTTCGGCGAATCAAAGCTGGAACCATATGGACAGAGAGTCTTATTTATTGGATTGGAAAGGGAATCTGTAAAGTAGTAGGCAATTGGAATCCTTCTGTAAAAATTTTGGCGGCTTTCGCAGGACATGTGACAGCTACGCTGCTTTTGGCAGTGATTGCCCTTACATGGTCCAGGGAGAGCTCCGTAGTTGTGTTAATGCTGGCCGTTTATCTGCTTTTATGCGCCGCGGAGGCGGTGACATTTTTGCGGGGCGGCGTAGAGAAAAATGTATTGATTCGTGGAATTAAACGAATTGCCGGAGGCGACCTGGAATATGAAATTGATACCGAGGCGTTAAAGGGGGACAACAAAATGCTGGGGGCTGCAATTAATACCATCAGTGAAGGGTTATACCGGGCAGTGGACGACAGTATGAAAAATGAACGTCTAAAAGCAGATTTGATTACAAATGTTTCCCATGATATTAAAACGCCTCTTACCTCTATTATCAATTATGTAGATTTGCTGAAACGAGAAAATTTAGACAATGAACGGGCGAAGAATTATATTGCCGTTTTGGATGCAAAATCCCAGCGTTTGAAACAGTTGACAGAGGATTTGGTGGAGGCTTCAAAAGTTAGCTCCGGTAATATTACACTGCAAATGGATCGGTTGAATCTGGTAGAATTGGTATACCAGACTGCCGGGGAATTTAATGAGAAGTTTGAAGCGAGAGGATTAACGGCTGTGACAAAGCTCCCCAGGGAGCCGGTGGTGATCTTGGCGGACGGCAGGCGTATCTGGCGTGTCTTGGAGAATTTGTACAATAATGTCGCCAAATATGCGATGGAAAATACCAGAGTGTATGTAGATATGGAAATTGCAAACAAAACGGTATGCTTTTCCATTAAAAATATATCAGAGCAGGCGCTGAATATTGACGCTAGCGAATTAACGGAGCGTTTTATTCGGGGAGATGTTTCCAGAAGTACAGAAGGTAGCGGGCTTGGATTGTCTATTGCAAAGAATCTGACTAATCTTATGGGAGGCGATTTCGAGATCTATCTGGACGGAGATTTGTTTAAGGTTACTGTAACATTCCCCATAGCGGAATAGGAAGACCCAAAGCAAGGGAAACCCCTTGCTTTTTCATTTTACGAATGATATACTACGAGTGCATAAGAAGCATAGAAAAAAGAGTGAACAGGCAGACGCAAAAGTTTGAAAACAGGACTTCCGAATCTACCTGTATGACGCAATCGTGTGTCAGAAGGAGGAAAGCATGAAATTATATAATAACGGCGTATATTTAATCAATGGAACCGAATTGCTGGAGGATACCAAGGAAGCGTCAGTAGCCATTAAGGCAAAGACAGGAAAAGAAATTTCGAAAGAAGAAGCGGCGAAACATACCATTGCTTACGGCATTTTGAAAGCTCATAATACATCCCATGATATGGAGAAGCTGAAAATAAAATTTGATAAATTGACTTCTCACGATATTACCTTTGTGGGGATTATACAGACGGCACGGGCGTCCGGGTTAGAACGGTTTCCGGTTCCTTACGTGCTTACCAACTGTCACAACAGCCTTTGTGCCGTAGGCGGCACCATCAACGAAGACGATCATATGTTTGGGTTATCCTGCGCCAAGAAATACGGCGGTGTGTATGTGCCTCCTCATCAGGCGGTGATTCATCAATATGCCAGAGAGATGTTAGCGGCAGGCGGCGCTATGATTCTGGGTTCGGATTCTCATACACGGTATGGCGCTCTTGGCACGATGGCAATGGGAGAAGGCGGTCCGGAATTGGTAAAGCAGCTGCTAAATAAGACGTATGATATCAATATGCCGGGAGTGGTCGGGGTATATCTTACTGGAGAGCCTCAGGCGGGAGTGGGGCCTCAGGACGTGGCTCTTGCTATCATCGGCCAGGTTTTTGGAAACGGTTATGTAAACAATAAAGTGATGGAGTTTGTAGGCCCGGGAGTATCCAGCCTTAGCGCTGATTTCCGTATCGGTATTGACGTTATGACCACCGAAACCACTTGTCTTTCCTCTATTTGGAGAACAGATGAGGCTGTCAAAGAGTTTTATGAGATTCATGGAAGAAGCCAGGACTATAAAGAGCTGAACCCGGGAGAAGTTGCATATTACGACGGCATGATAGAGCTTGATTTAAGTACCATAAAGCCAATGATTGCAATGCCCTTCCATCCCAGTAATACGTATACTATTGAAGAATTGAACAAGAATCTCATGGATATTCTGGACGACTGTGAGAAAAAAGCCTTGGTAAGCTTAGACGGGGCGGTAGAGTTCACGCTGAAGGATAAAGTGAGAAACGGCAGATTGTATGTAGACCAGGGAATCATTGCAGGCTGCGCAGGGGGCGGATTTGAAAATATTTGTGCAGCGGCGGATATTTTAAAGGGAGCCAGTATCGGAGCGAATGAGTTTACGCTGAGCGTATATCCGGCCAGTACGCCTGTATATATGGAACTGGTAAAAAATGGTTCCGTTGCTGCATTGATGGAAACCGGCGCCATTGTAAAGACGGCTTTCTGCGGCCCCTGCTTTGGTGCGGGAGATACGCCGGGGAATAATGGATTCAGTATTCGCCATTCTACCAGAAACTTCCCCAACCGGGAAGGTTCCAAGCTTCAGAGCGGCCAGATTGCATCGGTAGCTCTGATGGACGCCCGCTCGATTGCAGCGACAGCGGCAAATCAAGGCTATTTGACTGCAGCTACGGATATGGATGTGAATTACAGCAACCCGAAATACTTCTTTGATAAGAAAATATACGCGAACCGGGTATTTGACAGCAAGGGACAGGCGGATCCGAATCAGGAAATTACTTTTGGACCAAATATCAAAGATTGGCCCGCCATGAGTCCCCTTCCGGAACATATGCTGCTGAAGGTGGTATCCGAGATACATGATCCGGTTACCACTACCGATGAGCTGATTCCCTCTGGCGAGACTTCTTCCTATCGTTCTAATCCTCTGGGGCTTGCAGAGTTTACATTGTCGCGAAAGGATCCGGCTTACGTAGGAAAGGCAAAGGAGATCCAGAAGGCGCAGAAAGCTATAGAAGCAGGAACGTGTCCTCTTTTAGTGGTTCCAGAGTTAAAAGAGGTAATGGAAGCAGTCCAGACCCAATTTCCTCAGGCCGGGGAAGGCAATCTTGGAATCGGAAGCACTATTTTTGCTGTAAAGCCGGGAGACGGCTCCGCTCGGGAACAGGCGGCTTCTTGTCAAAAGGTATTAGGCGGATGGGCCAATATTGCCAATGAATATGCAACGAAGCGCTATCGTTCCAATTTGATTAACTGGGGAATGCTGCCGCTGCTGATTCAGAAAGGAGAATTGCCTTTTGCCAACGGAGATTATCTATTCCTTCCGGAGATTAAAAAGGCCGTACAAGAGAAGCGGTCAGAGATTACGGCCTACGTGGTAAAGGACAAGGGGTTAAAAGCCTTTTCTCTGCAAATGGGAGAACTGACAGAGGATGAGCGGACCATTATTTTAAAGGGCTGCCTGATTAATTATTATCGTGATTAAAAACGTAAAGAGGTGGGTTTTTTGGAAGAAAGGCGACAAAAAAAGAAAAATGCTGACTGGAATATACGGCCGTATCTTGCTATGGGGTTGACAGCATTTATAGTAATCGTTTTAAGTATTTCCGTATTTTTTCTGATTTACCGTTACCATGGCGTCGCCGCATACTGGAACAAGCTGATGGGGATCCTGCAGCCGGTATTGATTGGGCTGGTATTTGCCTATTTATTGAACCCGATTGTTATGTTCGGAGAAAAGCATATCTTTTCTTTACTGAAAAAACGTGCAAAAAGAGAGCGAAAAGCAAAAAAAGCTGCCAGAACATTGGCGGTCATCGGAGCAGTTTTATTCGTTTTAGTCATTGTGGCTGTATTGCTGGGAATGGTGATCCCGGAATTGTATTCCAGCATTGAACGTATGGTAGTGCAGCTGCCCAAACAGGTGGAAAATTTCATTGTCTGGATTCAAGGTTATATCAGTGAAGACAGTGAGCTTGCCGACTATTTGGAACAGGCCTTGAACAAAGGGCTGGATTACTTTGAAAACTGGGCTAAAACTGATTTTTTGCCTCAAACTAAAAATATTATGACGGCTGTTACCGGTGGCGTGATTTCAGTGGTAAGAGTACTCTTTAATGTAGTGATTGGCATTATCATTTCCGTATACATTCTTATGAGTAAAGAAACCTTTATTGGGCAGACAAAGAAACTGGTATATGCGCTGCTTCCTGCATATAAGGGGAATGTATTGGTTGAGACGGTGCGCAAAGGAAATGAGATATTCGGAGGTTTTATATCTGGAAAAATTTTGGATTCCGCGATTATTGGGGTGCTTTGCTTTATTGGATTGTATCTTTTAAAGATGCCCTATGCTCTTTTGGTAAGCGTCATTGTAGGAGTTACCAATGTGGTTCCTTTTTTCGGGCCTTATATTGGAGCAGTTCCAAGTACAATTTTGATTATGCTGGCGAATCCCATTCAGGGGCTGTATTTTGTGATTTTCATTTTAGTGCTGCAGCAGCTTGACGGAAATATTATTGGGCCTCGCATTTTAGGAGAATCTACAGGCTTAAGTTCTTTTTGGGTAGTTTTTGCAATCCTTGTGGGCGGCGGGCTGTTTGGTTTTTTGGGAATGGTAATGGGTGTACCGGTATTTGCGACGTTCTATTATATGGTAAAAAGACTGATTTCCTTTATTTTACGGAAACGGGGATTGCCTCAGGAGACCGGGCAATATATTAAGGTTTCCAGCGTGGATCCTTTCACAAACCGTCTGGATTATAAGGAAAAGGAATAAAATGGTTGCTGCGAACGCTATAGGTGTGAGCGGCAACCTTTATTTTTCGAATATTTTTGACATAGGCGGTATTCATATGATACACTAAGGTACAAATAAGTGCAGTTGATTTGATAAGGGCGGCTGTGCTTTTTCGAAAAATGTTTGAGGTGAATTCGATTGGATAAATATGAATATAAGCTGAAGCTGGACCAGATAAAAAATTTGATAGAATCCAAAGACTATGAAACGGCTGCCCAGATCGCTGACAGCATTAACTGGAAAAAAGTGAAAAGCGTTGCAACGCTTTGTATGATCGGCGAGCTGTTTGAGAAAACGAAAAGATTAGAAGAAAGCAAAGAGATTTTATTGATGGCCTATGATCGTTCCCCGGTGGGACGAAATATTATTTATCGTCTGGCCCATGTGGCTGTTAAATTGTCGATTCTGGATGAAGCTCAGGAATATTATGAGGAATTTGTAGAGATAGCGCCTCATGATAATATGAAATATGTGTTAAAATATGAGATCGCCAGAGCAAAAGGAGCAAGTCTGGACGAGTTGATTTTCATTTTAGAAGAATTTAAAGAACGGGAATACACAGAAGAATGGGCGTTTGAGCTTGCCTATCTATATCATAGGAACGGTCAGGCAGAGAAATGCGTGGATGTTTGCGATGAGCTGATTTTGTGGTTCGGTGAAGGGAAGTATGTAGAAAAGGCGTTAGAATTGAAGATGATGTATCAGCCTTTAAACAAATTACAGGAGGACAAATACCGAAGATTTAAGCAAAAGAGAGAGGGAGTTGTGGAGGTTTCTCCTTACGATGAACTGTCTTCCGGTGAAATTGTCCGGGAAACGGTAAAGATTCCCAGTATTTTGTCAGATACAGGAAGGTTTAATACGCAGAATCTACAGGAAGAGCTGGCAAAGAGCATGGAGCAGATTATGGCGGCTACCAAGCAAGAAACAGTAAGCGACGCAATGAGCAATATTAAAAAGATTGTGTGGGAGAGCCAGGAACCGGATTTGGCCTATGGAACCGGCCCTATTTCTCAGAATCATCAGCCGGAGGAAATACTGTATGGGCCAGGAGAAGTGCCGCTGAAAGAACAGAGAGATCCGGTTTATGAAACCGGTCCCGTTTCTTTGGAGGTCCAGGATGCGGAATTCGTACATGAAGAAGAACAAGTATATGCTCCCGATCAAGTGATTTGGCCGGAACGGGCGTCGGAGGCCAAAAGGCAGGAATGGATGCAGCAGTTGTCTCAGGGGACAGCTACTGATCAGGAAGCTTCCGATCAGGAGACTTTGGAAAAGCCAGAAGAGGAATTCTTAGAGGAGCCAATAGATGAGTCTGTGTTCGATCCTGCATTAGAGATCGATTTTAAGGGAATTATGTCGGAGGAGCCAGAAGAGGAAGCGCAAGAGCCCCAAGGAGATTCTTCGAAATCTAATGTGCATATTACTGGAAAAATGAGTCTGGAAGAGATACTTGCTGAATGGGAAAAGACCAAAGAGGCGGCAAAAACAGCACTTGAAAAAGCAGAACAGCGAAAGCTGGCAAATGCAAAGGTGAAAGCTCTCCGTGAGGCAGAAATGATTATGGAGCGCCTGATGGCGGAAATAGATTTAGAGGTGGAAGCGGGAAGCGGGGCGGAGCAAAAAGAGCAGCCGGAACCAGATTCTGTACCAGCACAAAATTTGGAACCGGAACCAGAGGCTGTGAAGGAACGGCCAGGAATACAGGAAGCGGGAGCTGTGAAGGAGCAGCAGGATTATGAGGAAATGATACCGCAAGAGAGGGAAACGGTGCAGAATTCTTCGGAAATTCCGGTAGAACCAGTACAGGAGGTTGTACCGGAAATCGCACCAGAGCACATAGAGGAAGAAGTACAAAAGATACAGGAGGCTGTGATAGCAGCAGAACCGGTAATTCCTGTGGAACCGGAGGTTCAGCCAAATCCGGAGCCAGAGACTCAGATTTTAGAAAAGCAGGAAGAGCTGGAAAAGAAAATCCTGAAACGGCAGCAAGTAATACAGCAAGTGTTGGAACGGGAGGTTCGGGAAGAACAGCTTCTGCAAAACGAGGTAACAATAGAAAGTGTTCCTCAGGATGATCAGCCTATTATGGAGCTGAATGAGGAACAGAAAAAAATTTTTACATATTTTACATTAATCAGCGGTATGGAACAGCAGATATGCCAGGCGCTGGAAGGCGCGCGTCAGAGGAAGAAGAATATTTCTACTTCCAATGCGGGAAATCTTGTGATTACGGGTGGAAAGCGAAGTGGAAAAACAGTGCTGGCCACAGATTTTGTGAAAGCTTACCAGAAATTGGCGAGGCATACAGGAGGAAAAGTTGGAAAAATATCTGCAGAGGCTTTGAATCAAAAAAATATCAATACATTGGCCAAAGCAGTAGAGGGCGGGTATTTAATGATAGAGAGAGCCGGAGGCTTGTCCCGGGATTCTGTAGATAAGCTTTGTTTATTAATGGAGCAGGATACCAAGGGAATGATGGTAATCCTGGAAGACGAGAGAGCTGGTATCGAAAAAGTGTTGGCCAGGAATCCGGAGTTTACAAAAAAGTTTACGGAACGGATTCATGTACCTATATTTACCAGTGACGAATTAGTAGAATTTGCAAAAGCATACGCCAAGGAACACGATTGTGAAATTGAAGATATGGGTATCCTGGCATTATATAACAGTATTAGCAACATCCAGAAACTAGATGAGGCCACTACATTGACAGAAGTAAAAGAAATTATGGATGATGCGATTTCCAGAGCCAGCCGGGGAGGATTAAAGAAACTGTTTGGCGGGAAGCGGAATACGGAAAATGGGCTTGTATTAATTAAAGAAAAAGATTTTAGAGAATAAAGGAAAGCAGGTGGCGTTTTTATGGGGAAATTTTCGGAGCTTGACATGTATCTGTTCGGACAGGGGACGCATTATGATATTTATCATAAGCTGGGAGCCCACATTTTAGAAGAGGATGGAAAAAGCGGCGTTTCTTTTTCTGTCTGGGCCCCTCATGCCCAAAAAGTGTTTGTAATCGGAAGCTTTAATGACTGGGATGAGACGGCGGATGAGATGGAGCGCTTAGAGCCCATGGGGATTTATGAGCTGTTTATACCGGAAGTGAAGGAAGGAGATTTGTACAAATTTTACATCGAAACAGCAGATGGAAAAAAATTATATAAGTCGGATCCTTTTGCATTCAGCAGTGAGCTGCGTCCGGGAACAGCCTCCAGAGTGGCGGATATTGATAGTTTCAAGTGGACAGATACCCGTTGGATGAAGAAACGTAAGGGAATGAAGGATATTCAGGAGCAGCCTATGGCTATTTATGAGGTTCACCCAGGTTCCTGGAAACGTCATCCTGGCAGAGAAGACGAAGGCTTTTATACGTATCGGGAGCTGGCTCATAGTTTGACAGAGTACGTGAAAATGATGGGGTATACCCATGTGGAATTGATGGGGATTGCAGAATATCCCTTTGATGGTTCCTGGGGCTATCAGGTCACGGGCTACTATGCGCCTACTTCCAGATATGGGACGCCGGAAGATTTCATGTATTTTGTGAATTATCTCCATAAAAACAATATTGGAATTATATTGGACTGGGTTCCGGCTCATTTTCCCAGAGACGCCCATGGATTGGCGGAATTCGATGGAGAACCTTTGTATGAATATGCGGATACTAGGAAAGGAGAGCATCCTGACTGGGGAACTAAAATATTTGACTATGGAAAGACCGAGGTTAAAAATTTTCTCCTTGGAAGCGCATTGCTGTGGGTAGAGCAGTATCATATAGACGGACTCCGGGTGGATGCTGTGGCTTCTATGCTGTACCTGGATTATGGAAAACAGGATGGACAATGGGTAGCAAATAAATATGGCGAGAATAAGAACCTGGAAGCGATTGAGCTGTTTAAGCACCTGAATACACTGGTACGAGGCAGAAATCCAGGAGTTGCTATGATTGCGGAAGAGTCTACAGCATGGCCTATGGTGACAGGAGATGCGGAACAAGGCGGACTGAATTTTAACTTTAAATGGAATATGGGCTGGATGCATGACTTTTTGGATTACATGAAGCTGGATCCGTATTTCCGAAAAGATAATCATAATAGAATGACCTTTGCCATGAGCTATAATGAAAGTGAAAATTATATTCTGGTGCTGTCCCACGATGAAGTCGTGCACTTGAAATGCTCTATGTTGAACAAAATGCCGGGGCTGGGACGGGATAAATATGATAATCTAAAGGTGGGATATGCTTTTATGATCGGCCATCCCGGAAAGAAGCTGCTGTTTATGGGACAGGATTTTGCACAGCTTCGGGAGTGGAGTGAAGAACGGGAATTGGATTGGTTCTTACTTTCCGAACAGCTCCATGAGCAGGTGCATAATGCAGTGCGGGAGCTGCTTCAGATCTATCGTAAATATCCGGCTTTGTACCAGGATGATAACAGCTTTAAAGGGTTTGAATGGATTAACGCCAATGATGCGGAAAAGAGCATCTTCAGTTTTGTGCGCAAGAGCCGTACCGGACGCAAGAACTTGTTGTTTGTCTGCAATTTTACTCCTATGGAGCGAAAGGATTACCGGGTTGGCGTACCGTTGAAACGTCAGTACAGGCTGATTTTCAATAGCGATGAAGAACGTTTCGGAGGAAGCGGGGCAGAACGGCCGTTGATCTATAAAGCAGAGAAAAAAGAGTGGGATGGCAGGGAGTATTCCATTGGATATGAATTGCCTCCTTACGGAATTGCTATTTTTTCATATTAAAGGATATTTCTTAGGAAAAGGAAAATGCCGGGCATGGAATTGTTGCCCGGCATTTTTTAGTATAAAATGCATCCGAAATAAGTAACGGTGTTTGCGCCGTTAATGTAATGAATCCCTGCAGCTGCAGCCAGACGGTTGACTTCTACGCAATAGCTTTCGATAGAGGGATATAAAGTATCCGGAAAACGGCAGGGAGCATCCGGGTAAGTACAAGTGCTACAGCGGTTGCATCCTTCGGCGGACAGTACAAACAGACGCTGATATTCTTTGTGAAAAAGTTCGACAATTCCGGGACAAAGGCTGCAATGACGTTCCTTCCCCCTTGTCATACCCTCAAAATCATAAGAATCTTCTAATTCATGCAGGGTAGTAAATACAAATAAATGGTCGTATTGAAGAATACGGGCGCGGCACTCTTCGAAGGTTCCGACGCCAGGGGGGCAGGCCCAGGTTTTTCCATATTGTCCGCAGGAGTTCATTTCACATAGATTTCGAACCCCCTGGGAGAAAACGAGATCTGAGGTGGAAAGAAAGGCGTATTCATGAATACCCAGGGATTCTTTTTGATTGGCAATTTCTGTTTGAATGGACATGGCGATTTCTCCTTTTTCATTTATCATATCATAGTTTCGAGAAGAGAAAAAGGAAATATTATTCTTCCATTTCTTCCATATCTTCATCGAGCGTCTCTTCGGATGAAAAAGTAGTTTCTTCTTCATCTGCCGGAAGCCATGCTTTGCCGAATTTTACGTCTTTGAAAAGTGCGGACAATCCGGTGATTTGTTTTAAGCGCAGGATCTCGTCCCGATCCATGCCAAGATGCTTGGAGATCCAGGCGTCGGAGCGTCCCATTTCATGAAGTTCTTTTATGATATTACTCATTAAGTCCACATTATGGGAGCCTCTGGCTCGGTTGTGCCGAATCGTACTGGCCATTCGGTGTTCCAATGGCCGGTCGATAATGGCCACCGGAAGCATCCCTCCTTCTCGTTCATATATATCCGGATATTCCAGCATAACGCGATACCGATGAAAGCCGTCTACCAACACATAAGTATCGGTGGATGTAACATAGTAACAGACTACAGGCATGGTATATCCGTCTTCTTTTATACTGTCATATAAAAGCTTGAACTCCGGCGGGGCAACGGAGTTGGGGTTATATGTATTAGGCTCTATTTTTTCGATGGGAACGGCAATTACATTGTATACAGGGCTTTTAGACATGATTATGTATCTCCTATGGTGCGGTATTTCTGTTTCAGGATATCAATGCGGTATTGTTGTTGTCTTGTCAGGCCGAATCCTAAGAAACGGCAAATATGGTCGTTTTTTAATATGCAGTAGCACATGCGCTTCCAACTTGGAATGTCCTTGCTGCTCTTAATATCATCGGTGTGGTCCGGCAGCTTCCCCACAAAGACAATGCGGGAATGCTTCATAAGAGTATAGTTGGAGATCCCGTTACGCCGAATGTTATATCCATGTTCTAAAAGTTCCTCTATCGTCTTTTCTTCTAAACCGCCTCCGGTTTTATGCCAAAATTCGATAGAAGTATTAAACTTCTTGATATAGTTATTTCTTAGCCTTGCTGGAAGGGTATCCAGTAAGAATTTCGTATAAGATTTCCAGGTATGCCCTTCGGGTAATGACAGGTTTCGATATCCCATAGCTTTTGTTTTTCCATAGATACATGCAAAATTTGCGCCTCGGACACGTCCTACTAGTTTGGTCCATATGGCGGGGTCGATCACCCGGTACAAATTCAGGCTGTCCTTGGCATAGTCATTAAAAGGCGAGGCTACCCGCATTTGATCTGGCTTTAGGCCGGCCATATAGTATAAGTCGTAGAGATGGTTATAGTCGTAATGGAACTTATAATTGGCGTGCCAAACATCATTTAAGGACCAGTCATACAGAGGAGAAGCACACCAAACGTCTTTAAATTGCCGGCTGATCCAGCAGGTGCCTTCGTATCCGTATTTCCGGTTCATAATACCGCTGTAACGCTGAAGGGATTCATCCGCCCGTATGCCAAGCAGACATACGGTTTTCTTTCGGCCATGAGACATACGATACCAGCGGCCAAATTGCTTTGCCAGATCCTCCTGGTGCATACGGTAGTGGTAGGTGGAGATAGGATTGTTTTTCAGATGAATCACGTAAGGGTATTTGGGCATGGAACGAACCCAGGCGTCTTCCTTTCGGTCATCCCAGGGATACCAGAACATTTCATAGCTGCTTAATGCGGTTCTAGTGGCCATTGGCAGACAAACCCAGTAAGGTTCTACGTCTTGACTGATTCGTTGAAACGTCCGTTCCACATACTCTGTGGTTACGGTGTACTGCGCTTCAAAATCTTGGTGGAAAACACCGATTGTTTTATTGGGATAGTATTTTTTCTGATAGTCAAGCGTAAGGTTTAGCAGCAGGCCGCTGTCTTTTCCCCCGGAAAAAGAGACGTATATATTGTCAAATTCTTCAAATAAAAAATGAAGCCGCTCCTGCAATGCGTCATATACATTCTGTTCTGTGAATTGTCGTTTCATTGCGCTCTCCTCTCCCTCCACATAATTGGAAAATATTTCCATATTTTACCACAAAATTCGACAAAAAACAAGAATGGCATTTTCGTTGAAAAGCGTTGTCACAGAGGGAAGGAATGGGGCATATACTATACTGACGTCAGAATTGGGAGAATATCATTGAATCAAAAACAAGATGATTTTTACAGAATGGCCAATGGCAGTTCACAAAAAATGCCATTTTATATGACATATCCCATGCAGAACATTTTTCTGGAAGAAGCGGAGTATGAGCGTGATATGGACCGTTTGAAAAGCTTATATCCCAGGGAAGTACGGGGAATCCAGGAACGCGTGGAAGAAGAGTGTGACAAAATGGAATATGAAGGCAGCATGATGTTTGATGAATATCCGGACAGATTGATGCTAAAACAGATCGTTGACCGTATTTTTCAGGCAGTGTCCCAGCCTCAGGATTTTGAGGCGGAGCAATATGAGGCGGTGGAAGCAAATGAGTTGCGTATGGTAGGCCCCGGACGTCCTCCGGGCGGTGGAAGGCCGCCGTTTGGGCCGCCTCCCGGACCGCCGCCATTCGGGCCGCCGCCAGGTCCCCCCAGGCCCCCCAGGCCGAATCATGGATTGCAAAATTTGATTGAAGTGCTGTTATATAATGAAATGTATAACCGCAGGTGCAGGCATAGAAGGTGCAGACGCTGGTGGTAGTAAGTCAATAAGGGAACAGGCGGCTTTTAAGCGGCCGCCTGTTTTATAGGAATGATGATATGGGCGAAACCCATATAACTTTTCCCTGTTCATTTTTTGGAACTCCTGCTATAATGTACCAATAGACAAAACAATATTGGCAAGGAGTTTATTTTTTATGGCGGAAATGAAAGAAATATTAAATAAATATATGGACCAGGAGTTTCGGTCCGCTGTGTTAAGCAGTCCCCGCAACGCCCAGGGAGGACATAAGATTCAAATTCGCCCGGTGAAGCTAAAGGGTGAAATTGTATGTCAGGCAACGGAGTACATCGGGGCAAAGGTGTATCACCATAATTTGCCCTGGCCTTTGGCGATTGAACAGACGGCGGCATGGATGGAGCAATATCGGCAGCTTCAATTATCCGCCGCATGGGGACAAGCCCATGTGTGGGTTAGCAAAAAGGGAAAGGTGTCTGTGAAGGAAAAAGCTGGGTGCAGTTGTGTAAAACAGCAGGATTTGTCCCATAATAGAAAGAAGCGGTATATTTTGGAGCCGGGGCAGAAGGTAGGATTTCTGGAGGATTTGGGTGTTCAGACGAAGGAAGGAAAAATTATAACGGCTCGTTATGATAAGTTCCGCCAGATCAACCGGTTTCTGGAATTTGTTGAGGATGTACTGCCCAAGCTTCCCAAAGAGAAGGAAATTACGATTTTGGACTTTGGCTGTGGGAAATCCTATTTGACCTTTGCCATGTATCATTATTTGAAAGAGTTAAAAGGTCTTGCAGTGAAGATTATCGGGTTGGATTTAAAAGAAGACGTGATTGCCAACTGTAATCAGCTGGCAGAAAAATACGGATATAAGGGCCTGCATTTTTATGTGGGTGATATTGCCAACTATAACGGAAGCGACCAAGTGGACATGGTGGTTACGCTTCACGCCTGCGATACGGCTACCGATTATGCCCTGGACAAAGCGGTTCGCTGGGGCGCGAAGGTGATTTTATCTGTGCCATGCTGCCAACATGAGCTAAATGGACAGATACAAAACGACATATTGGAGCCGGTGCTGCGGTATGGGTTATTAAAAGAACGGATGGCAGCTTTAATCACAGACGGTTTGCGAGCCCAGATTTTAGAAAGTAAGGGATATGACGTCCAGATATTGGAATTTATTGATATGGAACATACGCCAAAGAATATTTTAATCCGGGCCGTAAAGAGACAGGGAAAAGACGGGCGGGAAGATTACCGGCAGTTGATGGAGTTTTTACAGGTAAAGCCCACACTGGCGAGACTGCAGGAGGAAAGGACGGGGCAAAATGGGTAAAAAGATCTTAAAAGCCATGGTGCTGATGCTGATATTTTTGGCGTCATTGGCAGGCTTGAGTATGCTGACCGACAAAGAAAATGTAGATATGACCTCGGAAATGAGGGAAGCTTCTATGCCAGTGATTTATCTCCAGAAAGGAGATACTTATATCAACGAATTGTTCGGCTATAAAGGGGAAATGGACGTAATGAGCATTCGGGATGTGATTACGCCCTTAGACGCTGATATGGTCTTGCCAGTTACCATACAGACCTTTAAGGTAAGAGTAGAAGAGATTTCTTATCAAGTTCGTACCATGGATATGGAGCGGCTTTTGGAGGATAAAAAGATCGATCATTTTACCCAGGAAGACGGTGTGATTGAAACAAAGTTCCAGCTCCAAAATCTGTTGGAAGAGGAACAGGAATATCGCCTGATTATTACCTTAAAATGCCCGGGAGGAGAGATTCGGTATCATACCAGGGTGATTCGGGCTTTGAATTGGCATGTGGATGATGCCATTCAGTTTGCCTTGGATTTTCATAAGAAAACCTTCGACCCAGTGGAAGCAGCTCAGCTGGCGCTGTATTTAGAGCCGAATACAGAGGGGGATAATACGACGCTGCAAAAAGTAACGATCCATTCCAGCTTGAATCAGGTTGCCTGGGGCTCCTTTGAAGGAGAGGCATTAAAAGACCCGGTTCCCTCGGTGTGGGAGGTTGGCAGTACCTTTCACACAATTAAATTGAATTATGTAATGGCGGCGAAGGGGGATAACGGAGAAACAGAATTTTACAATGTGGAAGAATATTACCGTACCCGGTACAGTGAGGTAAATAACCGCTTATATCTTCTGGACTATGAACGGACAATGGACGAGATTTTCCGGGGAAGCGGCGATCATGTTTCTAAATCCGGCCTTTTATTGGGAATTCGGGATACGGATGTATCTTATATGGCAAATGAAAATGGAACGATTATCGGTTTTGTACAGGAAGGGGATTTGTGGAGCTATAACTGCGCATCAAACCAATTATCTTTGGTGCATAGCTTTCGGGGAATTGAGGGTATGAATGATAGGGAGAACAATCCTAACCACGATATCCGAATTATGAAAGTCAGTGAAGAAGGCAATATAGATTTTGCAGTATATGGCTATATGAATCGAGGAACCCATGAGGGATATACGGGAATCAGTATTTATCATTATGACAGCGTGGCAAATACGGTGCAGGAAGAACTATTTATCCAATCCGGGGAGCCTTATCAGCTAATGAAGGAAACTTGGGGGAAACTATTTTATATCAGCGACGACGGGTATTTCTATATGCTGGCGGAAGACAAACTCTATAAAATCAGACTGGAGGACTGCAGCGCAGAGGTTTTGCGTTCCGGCCTGGGAGAAGAAGACTTTGCGGCTTCCGGGAACGGCCGGTACATTGCCTGGGTGGAAGATCAGGAGAACCCCATGATAACGGTAACGGATCTGGATACCGAAAGCCAGTGGCAGATAGAAGGATCGGGTTCGGAGATTTTAAGACTTATCGGGTTTGTGGACAGCGACCTTGTATATGGCATTGCAAGGCAGGGAAGTACCATCGTATCGGATGAACTTCCCATGCATAAGCTGGTAATTGTGGATAAGGAACAGCAGGTGATTAAAGAGTATGAAAAGCCCGGATATTTTATCAGTGATGCTTATGTGGAGTCTTCCACGGTGTTTTTAGACAGGGTTGTGCAGTACGGCGATATTTTTACAGCGGTAGAAGGAGACGCTATCAAAAGCAGGGAAATCGAAGCTTCCCGGAATATTCAGGTGGAAACCTTTGTAACGGAACAAAAACAGACTCAGGTCAGGCTGGCCTTAGAACAGGAGCTTTCCGCCAAATCTCCTCAGACATTAATGCCTCAGGAAGTGGTTCTGGAAAAAAAGAATACCGTAGAGCTTTCGGATTCTGCTTTGGCGGAGCGTTATGTGGTATATGCAGCAGGAGAAATTATTTTGCGTACGCAAAATGAAGGGGAAGCAATTCGTAAAGCAGATGAGGCGGCGGGAGTAGTCGTGGGGAACCATTACAGGTACTTGTGGCGCAGAGGACGTAGCAGCAGCAGATCGATGGCTGACAGTGTGATTTTAAGTCATGAAGAGGCTGGGGCAACGCTGGATAATATGATGCTGCGATGCCTGACGGCAGTATTGAAGGCGGAAAATGTCAGTTTTGACGTATCCGGTCTGGTGCAGGAGGGTAAAACGCCGGAAGATATTTTACAAGAGGCAATGCCTAACGTCCAGGTGATCAATCTAAGCGGCTGTACGGTATCCCAGGTCTTATATTATGTAGATCAAGGAGGCGTGATTTTTGCAAGAGGAGAGAATCAGCAGCCCATGTTGATTGTGGGATATGATGAACATAATGTGATTTTATATGATCCCATAACCAATACCGTGAATAAAAAAGGTCTACAGGACAGCGAGGATTATTTTTCAGCCTCAGGAAATGTGTTCGTGGGATACCTGAAAAACGGAAATACGAATAACCCTTAAGTTTTTACCTTATTCTTCCGAAATATTACTTGCAAACGTATTGTTTCGGAAGAATGAAAAACGGGGTATTAGCATGCGGATTGATTACACCGGAAGAAATGAAATTATTACATCGAATACAGGAATAAAAGCAAAAGGGCCTAATACGGTTGAAGCAGGTTCTACAGCCCAGACGTCTGGGAAAGAGGAAGGGCATAACAAGACGGGCGGCGCATCTTGTGGATGCGGCGTTATGGCTGCTACAGTAGATAAGGCTCTTTTTTCGTTGGAATCAGAACTGGAAAAGCTAAAACAGGATGCAAGTTCCATAGATCTGGATCTGATTAAAACACAGATGGCGGTATTATCCAATACCCTTACAGGAGAAGATGCAAAACATCTTCATGAAGAGGGGTATTCTCTGAATGACGCTCAGGCAGAGACCATAGTGACCGTAATGGATAAGATTAAGATGGAGCTTGCGAAAAGCGGGATGGATATCAGCGTGTTCGGGGATGATTTGTCTATGGATCAGTTGGAGGCAATGACCGGAAACGCGGCTTCTGCAGCTCAGATGGCCTCAGATTTAAGACAGTGTAGTGAAGGGGACATTGCTTATTTGACGGAGCATGAACTGGAACCAACCATAGAGAATCTGTATTGGGCCCAGCATTCTGGCAGCAGCTGTAAAAGCGGTGATACATCCATGCTTGAGGACGCCAATCTCAAAAGCCAGGTAGAGCAGATCATACAACAGGCTGGACTTTTGGTAAATGAGACAACCTTAGGCTACGGAGAGCTGTTATTGGGAAACCAAATACCTCTTACGCCGGAGAATATAAGATATGTAGATAAGCTAGCGAACCTTAAGCTGCCTTTGGAGGCCGCAGAAATAGAACAGGCAATTTCTCAGGCGGTTTCGGAAGGAAGAGCGCCGGGAGAAGCTTATATGATGGAAGGATTCAGCCTGGGTGAACGGGCGCAGGAGGCTTATCAGGTTGTTCAGCAGGCAGACGATGAGACACTTGAGGATGTGGTATCCTCAGGAGAACCGGTTACCATAGAAGCTTTGAGCAACGCCCAAAAGAGGCGGGATGCTCTTGCGGATAACGGAACAAAGAATGAAAAAAAGGCCGTACCTTCTGAGCATGTAGCTCCGGAAGTAGGGGATAGCAGGCTAGTTGCAGCCCGGCGGCAATTGGAAGAAATCCGTTTGATGATGACTTCTCAGGCCAATTACCGTCTGCTGAAAAAGGGAATTTCCATTGAGACAAGAGACCTGGAACAACTGGTAGAAGATTTGAAAGAAATGGAGAATGATTATTATACGGCGCTGCTGAAAGAACAAGGAGTGGAACCAACACCTGAGAATACAGCCTTGTTTCGGGAGACGTCAGAGAAGACGGAGGCTCTAAAATGGTTCCCGTCGTATCTGATCGGGAAATATCTTACGGATACGCCTACCATTTCCGGGATGTATGAAAATGGTTCCAACTTGAAAGCCTCTTTGGATCAGGCCAATCAGGCATATGAGACCATGATGACTGTTCCAAGAGGGGATCTGGGGGATTCTATCCAGAAGGCCTTTGGAAATGTAGACGATATTTTAAAGGATCTTGCGTTGGAACCTACGGCTGCAAACCAGAGAGCGGTTCGGATTTTAGGGTATAATCAGATGGAGATTACACCGGAACATATCGCAGAAGTAAAAGCAGCGGATGAAAAGATGCAGAATCTTTTCCAAAATATGAAGCCTGGGGTAGTCATGGAGATGATACGGGAAGGAATCAATCCCTTGGAGACAGATCTCAATACGCTGAATCAGAAGGCAGAGGAGATTGGAGCAAGATTAGATCCCGGACAGGAAGAAAAATACAGCAGATATCTGTGGAAATTGGAACAGAATAAAGAGATTTCCCAGGAAGAAAAGGAAAGCTATATTGGAATCTACCGTCTTTTGCGCCAGATTGAAAAAACAGACGGCGCAGTAATCGGAGCGGTTGTGAATCAGGGAGGAGAACTTTCCCTGAAAAATCTTTTGACTGCCATTCGCAGCAAGAAAAGCAAAGGCATGAATGTATCCGTGGACGATGAATTTGGAGCTGCAAAAGAAGTCTATCGGAAGGATTTAAGCATTAGCCAGCAGATAGAAGCGTCTTATCAGACCGACTGCGGGAAGGAAGCGTATAAGATGCTGGAGCCTGAATATGTGGAATCCAGCGTAAGTACCGGAGATTGGCAGGATATGACGCCAGAAGAACTTTTGTGGATGATGAAAGGCCAGCAGCAAGCCAGGCCGGAGGCGGATGAGCTTTCCTACAGCCGGGAGCTGGAGCTGTTTGAGGCCAATCAGAAAGCGGAACAGGCGGTTCTGCAGATATTGAAGGATTACAATCAGCCTGTGGATACCTGGCATATCTTGGCGGCAGGCCAGTTTATTCATAACAGAAATTCTGTGTTCCGGAAGCTTTTTGACAATGAACAAATGAAACATAGCCCGGATCTTCAAGCGGCAAAGGAGAAGCTCTTAGAGGAATTTGCAGAAGCGGTTAAGACGCCGGAGGATATGGCAAAAGCTCAGATGGCTTTGGCGGAGACAGCAGAGCATGTAATGGAAGGAATGATCAATGAGACCGAGATTTCCAGCCTTACGGTGGAAGAGCTGAAGATTGCGAGAACTCAAATACAGCTAAGCAGCTCCATGAGTAAGGAAGAGAATTACGCCATACCGGTATTGATTGCAGACGAAATGACGAATGTGCAGTTGAAGATCGTACGAGGAAAAAAGACCAGAGGTATGGTAGACGTCCTATTTGAAACTGAACGGATGGGGAAGGTTGCCGCCCGTTTCACTGTGTCGGAACAGCGGATAGAAGGATTCCTGGCGTCTGACCGGGAGGAGACCGTAGAGCAGTTCCGGCAGCAGGAGGACTGGCTGAAAGAGCAAATGACCCAAGAGGAAGGACAAAAGCTGCAATTCCATTACGTAAAACAGGAAAATTTAGATTTGTCGGAATTCGCAAAGGGGCAGCAAAACAGGACGGATGGGCAGCAGAGTCCGGAGGAATATCAGGTTCAGACAAAAGATCTTTATAATATAGCAAAATTATTTATAGAAACTGTAAAACAGACAGCGTAGAGGAGAGAAGATACATGAAAGTAAATCATAATATGTCGGCAATGATCGCCAATAACCAGCTTTTAAGAAATGAAACAGGATTAAGTGAATCGATTGAACGCTTGTCTTCTGGACTTAAGATTAATCATGCGTCGGATGATCCGGCAGGAATGGCAATTTCTACAAAAATGAAAGCCCAGATTAAAGGCTTGGATCAGGCTTCCAGAAATGCTTCTGACGGCGTTTCGGTATTGGATGCGGCGGACGGAGCTTTAGAGGAAGTTACCGGTATGCTTCAGAGAATGCGGGAATTGGCGGTCCAGGCGGCTAACGACGGCGTATATTCCAAGGAAGATCAGGACGCTATCCAGCTTGAAATTGAGTCTTTGACCGATGAAATTGGACGTATTTCTACAGATACGGAATTTAATACAAAGAAGCTTTTGGACGGAAGTTTAGATCAGCGCGTCTATGTGGACAGCCGTGAGATTCACAGAATTGATATTTCAGATTCCGTTTCCTCTGGTATGTATACCATAAATATGACACAGGACGCCAGACAGGCAGTGCTTACCGGAAACACCATTAATGCAGCGGGAGATATCCCTGCCGGGGTAATCAGTATCAATGGCGTAGATGTGGAGATTACGGAAGGCCAGGATTTGGACAGTGTATATGAAGCCCTGCGGGATGCGGCAGAACGAGGCGAGGTAAATATATTCGCAGCAGATGATTTAACGCATACAGACGGCAAGCCCGAGAATGCAGGATATGTTCCGGGAGATTTTGCAGCAGGAAAATATCTGGTGTTTGTTTCAGACCGTTACGGAAGTTCTACGGAGATGAATATTACCTGCGATAACCAGTTTTTGGCAGATTACCTGGGAATTTCCACCAATGTAACGGTAAGAGGGCTGGATGCGGAATTGAGCCTGGATCAAGGATTTTCCAAACAGGCAAGTTATGTATGTGATGGAAATCAAGTGACAATTACGGATCGTAATGGGTTTAAGCTTTCATTTGAAGCGGATCCGGGAGTGACCGGAACTACCTTTGCAGACAAGGGTGTGGATGATGTTGCGGCGGATGTAGAAGCTTCAGAACCGGTGGATGCTCCTGTTAAGGAACTTAATTTTGATGTAACGGAAATCGGAACTATGACGCTGCAGATTGGGGCAAACGAGAACCAGGTAATGGAGGTACGTATACCTGCAGTATCTCCGGAATCCTTGTATATTGACAAAGTGAACGTGTGCACTGTTACAGGTGCAGACCGGGCGATTGCGACCTATGACCGGGCGATTGCCAAGGTCAGCGAATCCAGGTCGCGCTTGGGCGCTTATACCAATCGGTTGGAACACGCAGTTGCCAGCTTGGACGCTACGGAGGAGAATATGACCGCTGCATTGTCCCGGGTGGAAGATGTGGATATGGCGGAAGAAATGTCTACGTATACACAGTATAACGTATTGTCTCAGGCAGCTACGTCGGTGCTGGCTCAGGCAAATGATATTCCTCAGCAGGCTCTTCAGTTACTGCAGTAAGAACAGGAGCAGATATGGAAGCTACCCAGAAAAAAGAATTTACCAGACGCATTAGCAACAGCAATCGCGGCGAATTGATTGTGGTGATATACGATATCTTTTTTGCTTATGCAAAGGAGGCCAGAGAGGCTTATGAGAAGCAAGACCATGACGCCTTTTTGGCCGGCCTGCGGAAGGCTCAGCAGGCCGTTAATCAGCTAAAAGACGGTTTGGATTTCCGGTATCCCATAGCAAAAGAGCTGTATCCTTTGTATCAGTTTGCACTGAGACAGATATCTTCTTGTTTTTATCAGAGAGATACCAAAGGCCTGGAGGCGGCAGAAAAGGTTCTGAAGAACCTGTATGCAGGCTTTGTAGAAGCAGCAAAACAGGATACCTCAGAACCTTTGATGAAGCATACTCAGCAGGTTGTGGCCGGGATGACCTACCAAAAAGGGAGCCTGACGGAGACCCTTCAGGATCCCAGCAGTTCCAGAGGATTCTTCGCGTAAGAATCCTCAAACTGCTTTACTCTCCCCAACAGAAATTTATATCGAAGCTGTACGGCATTTACTTGATAAATGCAGCTATCAATTAAATCCGGGTCTACGACGTTTTCAAAATTAGCGTAAGCAAGATCCAGATCGCTTTTGGTTTTTTTTAGATCATCTAAAAGTAATGCATAATTTTCTTCATTTTCGGCTGTTTGTTTAAAAATACGTATCAAAGTTTTCACTTCCTTTACGGTAATGAATTACCTCTTTTTACTAAGTATAATCAGTAATTTCCAAACTATACAAAAAACGGAATAAAAAATAGAAATCAGTATATATTTTATTAAAGGATGTACAAGGAAGAAACATATGGATTATGGAGTAGTTGCAATCGTGGCGATTTGTGCGCTGGTTCTTTTCATTGGCGCGTTAAAGCAAAAATCGAAAATAATTTTTCAGTTTGTCATGCGAGGGGCCGTGGGCTTGGTAAGCATTTATTTTTGTAATCAATTTTTGGAAACGAAACAGATGGCCATCGCTGTAGGAATAAATCCCGTCAGTTTTTTGACGGCCGGATGCCTTGGTATTGGCGGGGTTTTATTGCTTTACGGAATTATGTTTTACCAAACTTTGTGAAAATATTACAAAATTTAGAAAAAAAGTAAAAAATAGTAGACAAATCCTACAGCATACTCTATAATCAACCCATCAAATACAAGTGAGGTGATGAATGGAGGCGTGGAAGCTTTCGTGGACACTGCTGTTGCTGCTGATAGCTGTTTTCACGGATATTTGTACCGGTAAGGTCAGGAACCGGCTGATCTGCCTGGGGATTAGTACAGGTATTTTATTTCAAATATGGGAGTTTGGAATGATAGGCCTGTTTTGGTCTGGGATACAGATTTTCTTTCCGGTTATCGTATTATTTCTTTTATTTCTAATGCGTGCGCTTGGTGCAGGCGACATCAAATTGTTTTCCATGATCGGAAGTATTTGGAACTTGAAGCTTTTATGTTATTGTATGATTTTTTCATTTCTGACAGGAGCAGTGTTTTCATTGTTAAAACTGCTTTATCAAAAAAATCTTATTTCTCGTATTCTTTACTTTTGCCGTTATGTCAAAATTTCTCTGGAAACCAGATGTATAGGAATTTATGAGCGGCAGTCTGATGGGAAGCAAAATACCATTTGTTTTACAATCGCAATCCTTATAGGATTTTGTATCGCCATGGAGGTGGTGAATTGAAAAAAGTGACAATCGCGATCTGTGACCTGCAGGATGCATACAGAGAACGGCTGGCAGAGTATTTTCTGCGTAAAAAGGCAGATAAGGTACAGATTGCTTCTTATTCTGTCCGGAGACAGTTTACGGAACAACAGAAAGAGGATCCCTTCGATATTGTACTTTGGGGGAGGGGATTTGAGGGGGTTGTTTCCAAGGAAGGGACAGGCAGTCTCTATATTTTCTTAAGCGATTCTCCGGAATTGGAAGAGGAAACCGCTATTTTTAAGTATCAGTCCGCAGAAGAGATTTGGCGGGAAATGTTTGCCTTTTATATGAAATTGGGGAAGAAGAACGGATACAGATCCGGGAGGGATACAGAGGTGATCGGAATTTATTCCCCTACCCACAGCAGGCTTCGAACGCCTTTTGCATTGACAATGGCCCAGATTATGGCTTCTGAGAAAAAGGCGCTTTATGTAAATCTGGGGGAATGGGCCGGATTTGGAGGGTGGATGGAGGAAAGCTATCACAGAGACCTGGCGGACTTAATGTATTTGATATCCAGCCGTGGAGTACGAATACGAGGGATTTTGGAAAGTGTCATTCATTCTGTGAATCATATGGATTATATTCCGCCTATGGCAGACGCCCAGCTTCTTTGCGAAACCTCCGCGGAGGATTATCGAAAACTGCTGTTTTTATTGGTGGAGAAAAGCGAGTATGAGGGAATCGTTTTGGATTTTGGGGTAATGGTTCCAGGATTTTTCTCTTTACTGGAACAGTGTACCAGCATCTATGGTGTAGTAGATGCTGGAGCGATGGCAAGAGGGCAGTGCATACAGTTTGAAGAAAGTATGGCAAAAAGAGGCATGACGCAACTATCGGAAAAAATCAGGTCGGTAGCTTTTACTGCGGCAGATTCTCAGGTGTTGGAGCAGGAGCCGGTGATGCAGCAATGGCTTTATGGCAGATTGGGGGATCGGGTGAGAGCCGCCCGGTATGGACAGCATGGAGCGGATTAGAAAGGAAGTAATGGCACGGCTTGACCTTACCCGGGAAGTGCCGGATGAAGAGGTTTTATCCGTTATTGATGAAGCTGTCTGCATACGGGCCAAAGAAGAGGTATTGTCATTACAAACTCGCAGGGAATTGCGGAGGGAAGTATTCCATTCCTTAAGGCGGTTGGATATGCTTCAGGAGCTATTAGAAGATGAAGAGATTACAGAGATTATGGTGAATGGAGCCGGGAATATTTTTTATGAAAAGAAAGGACGTCTTTTGCGGTGGCAAAGGGGATTTTCCTCAAGGGAGAAGCTTGAGGATGTGATTCAGCAAATTGCGGCAAGTAATAACCGGATAGTAAACGAATTTACGCCTATTGTAGACGCCAGACTGGGGGATGGCTCTCGCGTTAATATTGTGTTAGAGCCGATTGCCATTGACGGTTCCTGCATTTCTATTCGTAAATTTCCGAAGCATCCAATCGGAATCGAAGATATGATATCGTTTGGTTCTGTGAGCAGGGAATTGGCCGAGTACTTAGAAATTCTTGTGAAGGCTAAATATAATATTTTTATTTCTGGTGGGACAGGTTCCGGAAAAACAACGCTTTTAAATGTATTGTCCTCATTTATTCCGGAGGAGGAACGTGTTATTACCATTGAGGACTCTGCAGAACTGCAGATTCAGAATATTCCAAATCTCGTAAGGCTGGAGGCTCGGAATGCGTCTATGGAGTCCGGAAATGAAATTAGAATTCGAGATTTGATAAAAAGCGCGTTGCGCATGCGACCGGACAGAATTTTGGTGGGGGAAATCAGAGGAGGAGAGGCCCTGGATATGCTGCAGGCAATGAATACAGGTCATGATGGTTCCTTAAGCACCGGACATGCCAACGGCTGCCGCGATATGCTAAGAAGAATTGAAACAATGGTGCTGATGGGAATGGAATTACCCTTAGACGCCGTTCGGGCCCAGATTGCCTCGGGGATCGACATATTGGTGCATCTGGGAAGACTTAGGGACAGAAGTCGAAAAATATTGGATGTGATGGAAGTGATTGGCTTTGAGGACCATCAGATTCGCGTGAATCCTCTGTTTCAATTTCGAGAATTAAAGGAAGGGGGTGAGAATCTGAAAGGATGCTGGGAAAAAGTAGGAGATTTACAGCGGCGGGAAAAGCTGGAGACAGCGGGACTGACTATCGGCGCTGCTACATGAGCAGAGGGGATGTAGCGAAATGTGCCGGAATAGCGTTGATTTTATCCGCCGGAATATCATGGCTCTTTTATCGGCATGTAGCCGGAATGGTGGTGGCAGTAGTTCTTGGGCCTGTAATGTATAATTTGAAAAAGCAGGAAAATATTGGAAAACGCCAGGAAAGGCTGCGAAGCCAGTTTAAAGAATGTATCCGGGTAGTGACAGCATCCATGCAGGTGGGATATTCTGTAGAACATGCATTTTTGGAGGCCCAAAAGGAGTTGGAGCAGTTATTGGGGAGACAAGCCGATATGTGCAGGGAGCTGCTGCAGATGAATCAGCAGATTCGTCTCAATGTTCCAATCGAAGGATTGTTGGAGAAATTGGCATATCGCAGCGGGGTAGAGGAAATTTTCAGCTTTGGCCAAGTGTTTGGTTATGCCAAACGAAGCGGGGGCGACTTTCAACGGATTCTGCAGGATACGACGGAACGGATTTCTGAAAAAGCAGAACTGGAACAGGAGATTGGAACCATGATAGCCGGAAAGCGGATAGAACAAAGAATTATGAATGTCATTCCTTTGGGAATTCTGTTCTTGATTAACTGGACTTCACCAGAATTTTTGAAAATGATGTATGAAGGAGTTTTAGGAAGATTATGCATGACAATTTGCTTGCTGGTATATGGAGGAGCGTATTTGCTGTCTCAAAAGATAGTGGATATTAGGATCTAGCAAAGCGGGGGAAATCAAGAGATGGTAAAAGAAATTTTGGGGTATGGAATTCTGACAGCAGCCAGTATAGGCGCGGGGCTTTACGTTAGAAGGAAGGGGAAGACGGGCAAGTATGAAAAATATGGCAGATACCTCTGGGGGATGGCTTTGGTAGGAATTTTGTGTTTTGCAGCGGCGCTTTGGGAAACGTTTTCCGAACAGCCAGAAGAGGTACATCAGTTAGAACGCAACGATGCAGGAGAAGGGGCAAAAGAGGTTTGGCTGTCCTTGGAGGCAGGAGAACTCTTGAGGGGGCAGACCTATGCAGTAACAGTGGAGGAGCAGCTTTTGACAAAAGAAGAGGCGAAACATCTTTTGGATATGGCGGGGAAGGAGGCGGAGACTGCAATATTAGGAGAGAATGCTTCCGGTGAGCATATTACCAAGGATTTATATTTGCCCAAGACGCTGCAGGAGGGAAAAGTAGAATCCTCTTATTATTTTGAACCATTTGATTTGATAGAACCGGATGGAAGGATTGTATGGGAGCGGATCGAAGAGGATGAGAGCTTGGTTAAAGTATCTGTGGAATTAAGGTGCCAACAAGAGCAGGCGGTTCATGAATTCTACATCCGCCTGCTTCCGGAACTGATGGAAGAAAAAACGGCCCTCCTGCGGGAGATTGACCGCAGAATTGCGAAAGAGAATCAAAAAGCAGGGGAAGCCTGTGTACGCCTTCCAGAGAGGTTTGGACAGGTAGATTTGCGCTGGAAGCAGGAACCGGAAAATATTTCCCTTAAAATATTCCTTTTGGGAATAGCCTGTCTGATTCTTAGATATGTGTTGGGAAAAGAAAAACAGGAAAGATTAAAAAAAGCACGGGAGCGGCAAATGAAATTAGACTATCCGGATATTGTCATTCAGATTTCGTTGCTGACAGGAGCCGGTATGACAGTTTCTGCAGCCTGGGGCAGAGTCGTGTCAGAGTACGGCAGACAGCGAGAGTATGGCGTTTCCATATTGCGTCCGGGATTTGAAGAAATGAAAAAGACCTGGTATGAAATGCAGGATGGTGTAGGGGAGCAGCAGACATATGGAAATTTTGGAGCCAGATGCGGTCAGGCTCAGTATCGGAAATTCGCTTCGATTTTGATGCAGAATGTAAAGAAGGGGACAAAAGGAATGCAGCAGCTTTTGGATGCGGAAGCAAAAGAAGCATTTACAGAGAGAAAACGGTATGCAAGGCAGCTGGGGGAAGAAGCCAGTACCAAGCTGTTGATTCCTATGGGGTTAATGTTGCTTTTGGTAAGATCGGAAGAGCG
>CAMNQH010000005.1 GCA_946549035.1 uncultured Lachnospiraceae bacterium
GCCAGCCGCCAAAAGACGGCACTTGGGGCGTGTGTCCCTTTGTCTACTGAGGGTATGGTAGCTGTTTGCTTTTTGTATTGGAACTGTAAAATTGTAAAAAAATTGTATGCTTTCCCACAAGAAACAGATAAAAAACTGTAAATTATTTGAAAATTATATATATTTTATTGAATTGTCAGTTATATAGTGCTACAATGGGGCTGAAAATGAGAAGAGAAAGGAAGGGGAAGAAAATGAAATGCTTAGGCGTAATAGGAGGATTGGGTCCGATGGCCACCGCTTTGTTTTATCAGATGGTGACAGAGATGACAGAAGCCGGTTTGGATCAAGAGCATGTAGAAGTATTGATTCATTCTTGTCCAAAAATTCCGGACCGAAGCGCCTATATTCTGGGAAACTCCAGAGAGTCTCCGACAGGCCCCTTGGCAGCCGTTGGCAGAAGGCTGGCAGAATACGGCGCAGACATAATTGTGATTCCATGCATGACGGCGGGCTGCTTTTATAAGGAGCTGTCAAAGGAAATTCCAGTTCCGGTCATGGATAATTTTGGAGAGATCGCCTGGTACTTAAAATCTCGTCGTATCAAAAAGATAGGTTTAATGGCTGCAGACGGCACCATAAAAGGAGGATGTTTCCAAAAGGAACTGGAACTGGCAGGAATGGAAGTGCTTGTGCCAGAAGAACGGGAGCAGCAGGATGTGATGCATTTGATTTATCAGAATGTAAAAGCCGGATTGCCCCCAGAGCCAGACCGTTTTTTTCGAGTAATAGAAAAACTCAAAGACGCAGGGGCTCAAAAGGTGCTGTTAGGATGTACGGAGTTATCTGTAATTTCCCGTGAGCTGGGCGGAGAAAAGGACTGGGTGGACGCTTTGGCAATATTGGCAAGAAGGGCGGTACAGCTCTTCGGAAAGCTACGGGAACCATCTGAAATTTAAAGGAGGAACGAATATATGGAAGAACAAGAAAAAAGACTGCGGGAACAAGAAGAAATCAAAGACGGGATTGTGGAAATTCTTTTAGGGCTTCATCCGGATATAGAAACGGGAAGCTGCGCTCTGATAGATGATCGGATATTGGATTCTTTTGATATTATTACATTAATAACCCAAATACGGGAGGAATTTGACATAGTAGTACCGGCAGAACAGATTTTGCCCCAGAATTTTAATTCTGCAGACGCCCTGGCAAAACTGGTGTGGGAGCTGCTGGAAGAGGAGTAACGATTCCGATCGCTTCTAGTTTGCAGAAGGGAGTGACGGCTGTGGGCCGTAAGAAGAAGTTGAAAAGATGGATCTTATCTGTAATCCTTGCGGTGGCTGTATGGTCTCTTCTCCAACGGCTTTTAGCGCCAAAATATGCGGTGACTGCTCCAGAAGGAGCTATGGTGGCGGAATATTATGAAGAAGTAAAAGACCACGATGTGATTTTTATAGGAGATTGTGAACTATATGAAAATATTTCTCCTATGGTACTGTGGGAGGAGTACGGAATCAACAGTTATATCCGTGGCTCTGCTCAACAGTTGATTTGGCAGTCCTACTATCTGGCGGAGGAAACGTTTTCCTATGAGACGCCCAAGGTAGTGGTATTTAGTGTATTATCCATGAAATATGGAACGCCCCAGCGGGAGGCTTATAACCGTATGACCCTGGATGGGATGCGTTGGTCCACTTACAAAGCAGACGCTATATTGGCGTCCATGACCCAGGAGGAACATTTTTTGGAATATGTGTTTCCTTTACTTCGATATCATTCCAGGTGGTCGGAATTGACATGGGAAGATATCCGGTATTTTTGGAAGGGAAAAAAAGTTACCCATAACGGCTACTATATGCGTCTGGACGTGCGCCCGGCGGGATATATTCCTCCTGGAAAACGGTTGGAGGATTATGGATTTAGCCCCAGGGCCTGGGATTATCTGGAACGTTTCAGAATCCTTTGCCAGGAAAAGGGAGCGATGCTTGTTCTTGTTAAGGCTCCCAGTCTCTATCCTTATTGGTATGATGAATGGGACGACCAGATTCGCGCATATGCCAGAACTTATGGATTACAGTACTACAATCTCCTGGAAGCGGCAGATGAGATTGGTCTTGATTATTCCAAAGACACCTATGACGGCGGGCTTCATTTGAATTTGTCAGGAGCAGAGAAGTTGTCCGTCTATCTGGGAAAGCTGCTGGCAGAAGACTGCGGGCTTATGAGTCGGCGAGGAGAAGAAGCTTTGGAGCAACGCTGGGCAGAGAAAAGAAAACGATACCAGGAAGAAATGTTTCAACAAAAAAATCAATATGAATCGGAGGAAATGGAATATGAAACGACAAAATAATATCGGAAGGATTGTGTCAATCTGTATGGGATGTTTCCTTTTATCAGTTTTGATCCTGGGGTGCGGTTCTGGAAACGAAGAGCAGGAAGCGGGCGGCAGCGACCAGGAGACTTCCCAGGAAAGCCAGGAGGAAACAGAGGGCAGCGCAACAGAAAGCTATCAAATGAATATAAACGGTGTCTCTTTTGGTATAGATATGGATTCAGAGCCTGTGGTAGAGGCGTTGGGGGAGCCGGAGGAATATTTTGAGGGTGAAAGCTGCGTGTCTTTGGGAGTGGCAAGATATTATAGATATCCGGGATTTAATTTCAGTACTTATGAAGAAGACGGAAAACATTTGATAGACTATATTTCTGTTACGGAGAAAGATATTACAACGGCAGAAGGAATCGGGTTTGGGTCTACAAAAAATGATGTGTTAAAGGCGTATGGGAGTGATACCGGGAATATGCAGGGGGTCATGAAATACAAAAAGGGCGATATGACGTTGAGTATATGGGTGGACGGAGAAAGGGTCACAGGAATTGAATTCCAAAAAAACAGGCCTCAAACAGATGAGGATCAGCAGACTCAGGCGCCGGTATGTTGTCCGTAGCGGTGTGCATTGAAAGCTCTTTTGCATTTTGAAAGTAAATTGTAAACCACAGGATTTTGGAAAGAACATTTTTTCGGATCCTGTGGTTTTTATGCAATAGAATGTTCCCGGGGCCTGACCTTTATTGTTTTATAGAACTGTGGTATAAAGATTGACGATGAGGGAGAAATATCGTATACTTGTTCTGTTACGTATAAAAACAAGAAGCTGCAGTTTGGGGAAGTTCTCCAATTGCAGCAGCAGAATATAGTAGAAAGCAGGAGGAAGTTATTATGACAGAAGCTCTTATGCAAAGTATTCATGACGTAGTAGATCATGTAACGGCTCATCGAAGAGCGTTGCATCAGATTCCGGAACTTGGCCTTGCATTGCCTGAAACGTCCGGTTATGTTGAGAAAGCCTTAAGGGAGCTGGGACTGCAGCCCCAGCGGATTGCAGGATGCGGAGTGGTTGCAACATTGGGCCAGGGAGAGAAAACCTTGCTTTTGCGGGCGGATATGGATGCTTTGCAGATCCCGGAGCCGAAGACGTTACCTTTTTGCTCTGCCAACGGAAATATGCACGCCTGCGGTCATGATCTTCATACGGCGATTTTGCTGGGTGCCGCCCAGGTGTTAAAACAGCATGAAGCGCAGCTTCCCTGTCAGGTGAAGCTGGCATTTCAGCCTGGGGAAGAAGTGGGAACCGGGGCGCAGGCTATGATAAAGGACGGCCTGCTGGAGAATCCCCATGTAGACGCGGCGGCGGCGCTTCATGTAAATCCGGATATGAAAGTAGGGACATGCAGTTATTGTTCCGGAGTTGCAACCTCTGCCATCTACGATATTTATATTAAGGTTCGGGGAAAGGGAGGGCATAGTTCCAAGCCGGAGGAAACAGTCAATGCCCTGGCAGCGGCAAATGGAATATATAATACCCTGGGAGGACTGATTCAGAGAGAAGTAGGCGGATTTGACACCGGAATTTTTGCGCTGTGCTCCATGCATGCCGGCAGCCAGCAGAATCCCAATATCATACCGGATTATTGTGAAATGGCGGGAACCCTGCGGTGCTTTGACCCTCAGTTAGGAGAATACCTGATCAAACGAATTCATGAAATCGTAGATGGGGAAGCGTCTTGCTTTCACGCCAAAGGAGAAGTAGAGACGGTACTGACTCCTTCCTTAAATGTGGATCCCTGCCTTGCAAAACTTATGGCTCCTTCTCTTGTAGAGGTTCTTGGAGAAGATAACGTGGTACGGTCTGACATGCCTTTTTCCGGCAGCGAGGATTTTTCTTATATTGCAGAAAAGGTTCCCTCCTTTTTCTGTTGGATAGGAGCGGGAGAACCGGGAAGTCCGATGCTTCATAATCCCGACGTGATGTTCGACGAGGGAGCGTTGGAAACCGGAGTAAAAATTATGGTCAATTTTCCATTTGTCTGGGCCGCTGGAGGGTGTAAGTAGACTTTGCCTGCTCCAGGCGGTTTGCTGTGAAGTAATATTGACGTGCCGGTTTGTGTCGGCGGCTTCTGCTGATGGAAAGGAGAAAGTTGATTGCATATTGAATATAGTAAAAATGCAGTAAAATATGTTAATGCTTCCGACAAGCCGACGAAAAGACGTTTGAAAGAAGCGATTGAAAAGATTCCTTCCGGAGATATTAAAAAATTGCAGGGGATCGATAACGGATACCGCTTAAGGGTTGGAGATTTAAGAGTGTTGTTTTCCATAGAAGATGATATAATGTATATTGATAATATTATCCCAAGAGGACAAGCGTATAAAAGGTTGTAGGAGGTAGGTGACGGAATATGAGTAAAGAAATGTTAAAAAATTTGATAGAATTAGTTCCGGAAAAAGATATTGATACTTTATATAAAGTGATTATAAAATTTGTGCCTGAAGTACTTCCTGAACCAGAAGAGTTAGAAGCTATAAGAATGGGACGGGAAGACAGGGCGGTAAACGGAACGATACCCCATGAGGCGATTAATTGGGATTAAGCATATGATAGAAAGGAAATAAGTCAAGGAAAATGTATCATGAAATCGACTTAGATAAAATAGACAAAAATTCAGAGCCGCCGACAGAGGAACCGGCGCGTCAATATTACTTCATGGCAAAGTGCCGGGAGTGGGTAAAAGACTTTGAACAAAGGCATAGCCGCCTGCCCCAAGCTTGTGTGGTCAATATGGGATGCCAGATGAACGCTCGGGATTCTGAAAAGCTTACAGGAATTTTGGAAAATATCGGGTATCAAATGACAGATTCCGAGGAAGCGGATTTTGTAATTTATAATACCTGTACTGTGCGGGAAAACGCCAATAATAAAGTATATGGCAGACTGGGTTATCTCCATGCTTATAAGAAAAAGCATCCTCATATGAAAATCGCCCTTTGCGGCTGTATGATGCAAGAGCCTCATGTGGCCCAGCGGATCCAAAAAAGTTATTCCTTTGTGAATCTGGTATTTGGAACCCACAATCTGTACAAGTTTCCGGAGCTTTTTGCCGCCTCTTTAGAAGGGGAGGATATGGTGATGGAGCTTTGGGAAGGAACGGATCAGATTGTAGAAGAACTTCCGGTGGAACGGAAGTATTCCTTTAAGTCCGGAGTAAATATTATGTTTGGATGTAATAATTTTTGCAGTTACTGTATTGTTCCATATGTGCGGGGCAGAGAAAGGAGCCGCAGTCCAAAAGATATCCTGGGTGAGGTGGAACAATTAGCAGCGGACGGCGTGGTGGAAGTTATGCTGCTGGGACAAAATGTGAATTCCTATGGCAAAACATTAAAAGGCCCCATATCTTTTGCCCAACTGTTGACAGAGGTTGAGAAAATAGACAATATTAAAAGGATTCGTTTTATGACTTCCCATCCTAAAGATTTGTCTCCAGAATTGATTCAGGTGATGGCGTCTTCCCCAAAAATATGCAATCATCTTCATCTTCCCATGCAGTCCGGCAGTTCCCGGATTTTAGAGAAAATGAACCGTCGGTATACCAAGGAACAATATCTTGATTTGGCCAAAAGATTGCGGGAAGCAATTCCTAATCTGTCTTTGACGACCGATATCATTGTGGGATTCCCAGGAGAGACGGAAGAAGATTTTGAGGATACCATGGATGTAGTGCGAGAGGTGGGATTTGACAGCGCCTTTACTTTCATCTATTCCAAACGAACTGGAACTCCGGCTGCTTCCATGGAAAATCAGGTTCCGGAAGAGGTAGTTAAAGTCAGATTTAATAAATTACTCAAAGAGGTGCAGACCATTTCTGCCCAACGGGCAGAGCGCCTTACCGGACAGGTACAGACCATTCTGGTGGAGGAAGTAAATAGTCAGGATCCTTCGCTTGTGACGGGAAGGCTTGGAAATAATTCCGTAGTACACATCCCTGGAGATGCTTCCATGATTGGGACTTTCGTAGACGTGACTTTGGAAGAGTGCAAAGGATTTTATTATTATGGAAAACCGATTACAACTGCGTAAATTAAATAAACGGGATTTTGTGCTTCTGCTGGTTCTTTTAGGAGCTTCCCTGGGGCTTTTGGCCTGGTTCTGGTTTGGGCATCAGGAAACAGGCGTTATGGTGGAGGTTACAGTAGACGGAGAGCTTTATGGAACGTATTCCCTGAAAGAGGATCAGGAGATCCCCATTATTTCCAAAACCTCTCAAAGTGAAAGTGAGGCTTCCAATTATCTTGTAATTGCGAAGGGGAAGGCGGATATGATTCAAGGAGATTGCCCGGACAAGCTCTGCGTTCGGCAGGCGGCCATTTCTCATGTGGGGGAGAACATTGTATGTCTCCCCAATCGTGTGGTGGTAACGATTATAGGAGAAGAAGCGGCGGATACGGATGTTATAATTCATTGAATTTAAATTTAATAACATGAAAAAATCATTTTTATAGGGAGAAAGCTATGAAGCAAAGAAGTAAGGGGAAGACTGTGGCCTTGCTTGGGATGCTGCTGGCGCTGGCTTTGCTTTGCAGCTATATTGAGACATTGATTCCCATGCCAATGGTAGTTCCGGGAATTAAAATGGGGCTGGCCAATCTGGTGGTGTTGACAACGATGTATTTATTGGGACCCAAAGAGGCGCTGGCAGTGTCTTGCGCCAGGATTTTTCTGTCCGGCTTTCTGTTCGGAAATATGTTTGCAGTAGTATACAGCCTGGCGGGGGGGATATTGAGCTTTTGCGTTATGCTGCTGTTAAAGCAGGTTTGGAAATACAATATTTTAACAGTCAGCGTTGCGGGAGGGATTTTCCATAACCTGGGGCAGCTTTTGGTGGCGGCCCTGGTAGTGGAAAATGTAAATATTTTGTATTATATGTCGATTTTATTTTTTTCGGGCCTTGTGACAGGAGCAGTGATTGGATGCATCAGCCGGGAAGTAGTGCTACGGCTTGCGGACTTAGAGGGGAGAAAATAAATGTATTCTTATATCAAAGGGGAGCTTGTGGAGATGACCGAAGATTCCATTGTTGTGGAAACTTATGGTATCGGTTATAATATAAGGATTCCTCAGAGTATTTTAGATTCTTTTACTGGAATCGGGCAGAAGGTAAAGATTTATACGTATACTTATGTACGAGAAGATGCTATACATCTTTACGGCTTTTTAAGCCGGGATGATTTGATGGTGTTTCAGCTGTTGCTGGGGGTAAGTGGAATCGGGCCGAAGGGAGCCTTGGCTATTTTATCGGTAATGACGCCGGACGACTTGCGTTTTGCAGTTCTGGGAGAAGATGATAAGACCATCGCAAAGGCTCCCGGAATCGGAAAAAAGTCGGCGCAAAGGCTGATTATAGAGTTAAAGGACAAGTTAAAGCTAGAGGACGCCGCCGTGATAAAATCCTCCTCTGAAACCCCTGATCATTCGGAAGGGGCCGGAATACATGGGATAAAGAAAGAGGCTGTAATGGCATTGACGGCATTGGGGTATTCTTCCGGGGAAGCCATGAAAGTGGTCAGCCAAGTGGAAATTAAGGAAGACAGCAGTGTGGAAGAAGTATTGAAAGCATCATTAAAGCAAATGGCATGGATTTAAGTTAGAGGGAGAACATGGAAAAACGCGTAATCTCAACACAGGTACAGGAAGAAGATCTGAAAATAGAAAAAAATCTCCGTCCCCAGCGTTTGGAAGAGTACATTGGCCAGGAAAAGGCCAAACAAAATCTTCGGATTTACATAGAGGCGGCCAAACAGCGGAAAGAAGCTTTGGATCATGTGCTGTTTTATGGACCGCCGGGCCTGGGAAAGACAACTTTGGCAGGAATTATCGCCAATGAGATGGGAGTACATATGAAAATAACATCCGGCCCGGCCATTGGAAAGCCGGGGGAGATGGCGGCAATTTTAAGCGCCCTTCAAGAAGGGGATTTGTTGTTTGTGGATGAAATTCACCGCCTGAACCGTCAAGTGGAGGAGGTACTTTACCCTGCCATGGAGGATTATGTGATAGATGTTATGATTGGAAAAGGGGCCACGGCTCGTTCCATACGGCTGGATTTGCCTCATTTTACCCTGGTGGGGGCGACTACAAGGGCAGGACTTTTGTCGGCGCCTTTGCGGGACCGCTTTGGGGTGGTGCATCATTTGGAATTTTATACCCCAAAAGAGTTGAAAACCATCATTCTTCATTCCGCAGAGAAGCTGGAGGTTGAGATTGATGATGAGGGGGCATATGAGCTGGCATGTCGTTCCAGGGGAACTCCTCGATTAGCCAATCGGCTGTTAAAACGTGTCCGGGATTTTGCCCAGGTAAAATACGAAGGGAAAATCAACCAGGAAGTGGCCAGCTTCGCCTTGGACCTTTTGGAAGTAGATAAACATGGCCTGGATCAAAACGACCGGAATATCCTGATGACAATTATGGAGAAATTTCAGGGGGGTCCGGTGGGATTGGATACCCTTGCGGCAGCTCTTGGGGAGGATTCCGGGACGATTGAAGACGTGTACGAGCCGTATTTAGTAAAAAATGGTTTTATCAACCGTACGCCAAAGGGGCGTGTGGCGACGGACCAGGCATATTTGCATTTTGGGCTCTCAAAGCCGTAAGGATAAAAAAAGAGTTGAGTTTCTTCTAAAAATTGCTATAATATAGTATAAACCCCTGCGGCACTTTCTTTTTCATAGCATGGCGGTGGAAATTACAATGCACAGAGAGGAATCAGAAGACATGTCGTCAAAAACAAGCGCAGACGTTATCATAGGCGGAAAGGTGTATACCTTAAGCGGATACGAGAGTGAAGCGTATCTGCAGAAGGTGGCCCTTTACCTTAACAATAAAATGAACGAGCTGGAGGTGCTGGAAGATTACCGGCGCTTGTCGGCTGATATGCGGGCAACCCTGTTGGAATTAAATGTTGCGGATGATTATTTTAAGGCTAAGGAGCAGGCGGAGAAGCTGGAAGAAGATCTGGACGCCAGGAATAAAGAGATTTATGATTTGAAGCATGAGCTGGTATCGGCGCAGTTAAAGCTTGAGACTCTTAAGAATTCTCTGGAAGAAAGCGAGAAGGAGAATAAAGAGTTGTTGTTGAACAAGACGAGGCTGGAGGCAGAATTGGAAGAATTGCTGCTGGCGGAACCGGTAAAGAAAACTTAAAGGAGGGGAGCTTGTGACAAAGGAACATTGTTATAAGCCCCCTTTTCCCGTCAATTCTCCCATGGAAGAGACGACGGGGGGCAATACAAAAAAACTTGACGTATCAACAAAAGGAAAACGGGCGGAATTGTTGTCTCCGGCAGGTTCCCTGGATACCTTAAAAGCGGTTGCCGCCGCCGGGGCGGACGCCGTATATGCCGCGGGCACTCGCTTTGGGGCCAGGGCTTACGCGGCTAATCTTTCGAAAGAGGAACTGCTTTGGGCCATTGATTATCTGCACCTTCATGGAAAACGGCTGTATCTTACCGTAAATACATTGTTAAAGGAAGGGGAACTAAAAGGGGAGCTGTACCAATATCTCCTTCCCCTTTATCAGCAGGGCCTTGACGGAGTCATTATACAAGATTTGGGCGTACTTTCTTTTTTAAAGGAGCATTTTGAAGACATGGATTTTCATGCCAGTACCCAGATGACAGTTACCGGAGTACACGGGGCCAGGCTTTTAAAGAACATGGGAATCAGCCGGATTGTACCCGCCAGAGAACTTTCTCTCAAGGAAATCCGTTCCATCAAGGAACAGGTGGATATTGAAATTGAAAGCTTTATTCATGGCGCGCTGTGTTATTGCTACTCCGGTCAGTGCCTGCTTAGCAGCATGTTGGGAGGCCGCAGCGGCAACCGGGGAAGATGCGCCCAGCCCTGCCGCCTTCCATATAGCAAAACAGGGACGAAGGAATTCTATCCGTTCAGTATGAAAGATCTGTGCACCATAGAGTTGCTGCCCCAGATCTTAGAAAGCGGCGTCTGTTCCTTGAAAATTGAAGGCAGAATGAAACAGACGGAGTATGCGGCGGGAGTAACCAGCATTTATCGGACCTATTTGGATCGCTTAGAAGAAGGAGATAAAGAATCGTATCATGTATCCCAAGAGGATTTAAAAAAGCTGCAGGAGCTTGGCAGCCGCAGTGGGTTTACCAAAGGATATTATCTGCAGCACAATGGCCCGGATATGATGGCCATGAAAAAACCGGCCCATGAAAAAGGAAATCAGGAACTTTGGAAAGAAATGGGTTCCAAATTTCGAAATCAGATATTAGAGGAAAAAATAAATGGAACTTTAATTTTATCTCAAGGAGAACAAGCCCGATTAAAGCTGAATTGGGGAGAAGACGAAACGGAAGTTTTGGGGGACGTGGTCCAAAAGGCTCAGAACTGCCCTATGAATCTTGGCGAAATTGAAAAGCGGATGAAGAAGACAAAAGGAAGCGGCTTCATATGGGAAAAATTAGAGGTTCATATGGAGGAAGGTAGCTTTCTTCCGGTGGGTTCTTTGAATCAGCTTCGCCGGGACGGGCTTCACGCATTGGAAGAGAGGCGGTGGAAGCAATATCGCAGGGCGGATAACTCCAAAATGCAGCGGGAACTGTCAGACAAAGAGCCGGAAAAAGGAACGCATGCTGCCATATCAGACGGGCCAGGAAAAAAGAAGCTTTTGGACGTGTTAGACGAGGCATATCTGGCCGTTCAGGTTCAGAACCTAAAACAAGGGAGCTTTTTAATGAACTATCCCTATATCCGGCGCATTTATATAGACAGCGGCGCTTTTCGTAAAGACTCGGAAGCAGAACAGCTTTCGGAGTTTGCAAAGGAGCTGCATGGGTGCGGCAAACAGCTTTTTTACAAAATGCCCTTGGTGGTGCGTCCGGATACGGCTAAGTGGTATGAGACATACTGGGACAAGAAGACCCTTTCTTTGATAGACGGCTTTGTGGCAGGGACTTTGGATGCAGTTGGGCTGCTTTTAGATATGGGAGTTTCGGGAGAGAGGATTTTAGCGGACAGCGGGCTGTACGTGTGGTCCCAAAAGGCCAAGGAATTGTTGGAGTCCCTTGGAATATCTCAGATCACTTTGCCCATAGAAGCCAATGAAGGACAGCTTTTAAACAGAAGTTATCCGGGAGGAGAACTGATTATCTATGGATATCTGCCCCTGATGGTCAGCGCTCAATGTCTCAGAAAAAATACCCAGGGATGTAACAAGACGCCTTGCCTTATGAAATTAAAGGACCGCTATGGTAAAGTATTTCCAGTTTGGAACCAATGCAGGGACTGTTATAATGTCTTGTATAATTCCAGCCCCTTGTCCTTATTGCACCAATATAACATAGTTTCCGGCCTGAAGGCTTTTGGATACCGGATCTCGTTTACAATAGAAGAAGATTCACAGATGGAGCAGATCCTGAATTATTATGAACAGGGATTTCTAAAACGAGAACCGTTGGATCAAACACAGTATCTGAAACATTATACCAACGGCCATCTAAAACGAGGAGTAGAGTAGCCAATGGCACATTTAATCACAGAATTATCTAAATATACAATGCTGATTTTATTTGCTTTGTATACGTATCAGGGATTTTCCGCCCTAAAGCGGAATTGTCCTGTGAAAAAACAGAACCGAAAGTACCGGCGTCAGATTTGTTATATTTATCTGATTCACTGCAATGCATACGCCGTTTTGTATGCTTCCACAAAGAATCGGGATTTGGTCATATTTTATCTGGCCCAGGTGGTGTTTTTGTCAGTTGTGCTGATTTTATATTATACGGCATATAAGAAGGCGTCCCGGCTGGTGGTGAATCATATGTGCATGCTGATGATGCTGGGATTTGTAATGCTCACACGTCTGTCCTTTGATTCTGCCATACGCCAGTTTGAAATCGCCATTGTGGCCGTAGGGGTGACCATGCTGATTCCCTTGTTTATCAGTAGGCTTGATTTCTTCCGAAACCTTACCTGGCTGTATGCCATTGTGGGCGTTGGAATGCTGGGACTGGTGGCGGTGGGAGCGGCCACCAAGGGTGCCAAGCTTTCTTTTACGGTGGCGGGAATTACCATACAGCCTTCAGAATTTATAAAAATTATATTTGTATTTTTGATTGCCGCGATGCTGTATGAATCCACAGAATTTGTCCAGGTAGTAAAAGCGACGCTTCTGGCTGCCATGCATGTGATGATCTTGGTGTTGTCCAAGGATTTGGGCGGGGCGTTGATTTTCTTTGTAACGTATTTGCTTATGTTATATGTGGCCACCAAGAAACCGTTGTATCTGTTCGGCGGACTAGGGGCCGGGTGCGTGGCTTCGGTAATCGCATATTTTTTATTCAACCACGTCCGGGTGCGGGTGATTGCATGGAAGGAGCCTTTGGCCCATTATGAATTAGAGGGCAACCAGGTATCCAATTCCCTGTTTGCCATTGGCACCGGAGGATGGTTCGGCATGGGGTTAAACCAGGGGATGCCCAACCGAATCCCAGAAGTGCGTAAAGACTTTATTTTTTCGGCTATCGCAGAGGAATTCGGCGGGATTTTTGCGTTGTGCCTGATATTGGTATGCCTTTGCTGCTTTTTGATGTTTATAAATATTGCCATGCAGATGAAGGACCGTTTTTATAAATACGTAGCCCTGGGGCTGGGGGTTATTTACGGATTCCAGGTATTTTTAACAATTGGGGGAAATATTAAGTTTATCCCCTCTACCGGCGTGACGCTGCCTTTGGTAAGCTACGGAGGCAGTTCGCTGCTGAGCTCTTTGATTATTTTTTCCATCATTCAGGGGCTGTATATTCTGCGGCAAAGGGAAGGAGAATCGCATGAAGGACAGAGAAAACAAAAAAACAATCCCAAAAACAAACCAAGAGACAGAAGAAAAAGAAAATCCGGCGGTGAAGAAGAAGACTTCATCACCTTCGACATCGACTAAAGGGGGACAGAACCGGGAGTTTGCCGTAATTACCTATCTGTTTTTGGGAATTTTCCTTATGATGATGGGATATTTCGCTTATTTTCAGGTGTTTCGCAGCGAAGATGTAATCAACAGCCCGTATAATAAGCGCCAGGATACCTTTGGGGAACATGTGGTGCGGGGGGAGATCCGGTCCTGGGATGGAAATGTTCTCGCCCAGACGGTTGTGGGAGAGGATGGCAGCGAGACACGGTATTATCCCTACGGAGCCATGTTTGCCCATGCGGTGGGGTATGAAGCCAACGGAAAATCCGGGATTGAGTCCTTTGCCAATTTTAATTTGCTGCGTTCCCATTCCTTTTTTGTAGAACGTGTTTTGAATGGATTACAGGGAGAAAAAAATCTGGGGGATCATGTGGTGACCACCTTGGATACGAGGCTTCAGGAGACGGCGTACAATGCCTTAGGAGGAGCCAACGGGGCTGTTTTTGTGATGGAACCGTCCACTGGAAAGATTTTAGCCATGGTATCTAAGCCTGATTTTAATCCGAATACCATTGCCCAGGATTGGGAAGGGATTGTATCAGACGAGAATAATTCTGTGCTTTTAAATCGAGTGACCCAGGGGCTGTATCCTCCCGGATCTACCTTTAAGATTTTTACTGCTCTTGCATACATTCGGGAACATCCCGATTATGAATCTTATGCCTATGACTGCACCGGGAGCCTGGCGGCGGAGAACTATGAAATTCATTGTTCCGGAAACCGTGTACATGGCCAGGAGGATTTGATTACTTCCTTTGCCAGCTCCTGCAATACTTCCTTTGCCAATATTGGTTTGGGATTAAACCGAAGTGATTTTACGAAGCTGTGTGATTCCTTATTGTTCCATACAGATTTGCCTACGTCTTATCCTTCCCGGCAAAGCAGTTTTGTGCTGAATCAGGACACGTCCGATAGCCAGGTGATGCAGACGGCTATCGGCCAGGGAGAGACCTTAATGACGCCTATGCATCTGGCGCTTGTGACGTCGGCCATTGCCAATAATGGCGTACTCATGCGGCCTTATGTCATAGACCATACGGAAAATGATCAGGGGATTCCAGTAAAAGAATATCACCCTTCCTCCTATGGAACCATCTTAAATGAAGCGGACTGTCAGAACATGCAGGAATTTATGGGCCGCGTCGTATCGGACGGAACGGGTGCGGGACTTTTAGGAGGAAATTATCAGGCCGCCGGAAAAACAGGTTCTGCAGAATACAGCAATACAAAAGGCCAGAGCCACGCCTGGTTTACCGGGTATGCTTCCAATGAAGCAAAGGGGAGTCTGGTGGTAACTGTGATCGTGGAAGGAGGAGGCTCCGGGAAAGATACGGCTGTTCCCATTGCACGGGCGTTGTTTGACACATATTTCCAGTAAGATATTCCGCAAAAAAACTTGACTTCAAATAGAAAAAAGGGATTTTTTGGTTATTTTTGTCAAAAGATCCCGAAAGAAATACAGGTATATATTGGTAGATCTTGCTGCGTTATGCTTGCAAGGAATTCAAAAAAGGGGTATACTGTTTTCAAATCAAAAATAACCACATCGGAGGTAGAGCAATGATAGAAGCGACAAGTTGTGGTGGTGTGGTAATCTTTCGTGGAAAAATACTTGTGCTGTATAAAAATTATAAGAACAAGTATGAAGGGTGGGTTTTGCCTAAGGGAACGGTAGAGCCTGGGGAGGAATACAAAGATACGGCGGCAAGGGAGGTATTGGAGGAGACAGGAGTCAATGCTTCCATTATTAAATACATTGGCAAGAGCCAATACACGTTTACCGTTCCGGAGGATACGGTGGAGAAGGACGTCCACTGGTATCTGATGATGGCGGACAGTTATTACAGCAAACCACAACGGGAAGAATATTTTATTGATTCAGGATATTATAAATTCCATGAGGCGTATCATTTACTGCGTTTTGCTAATGAAAAGCAGATTTTAGAAAAAGCATATAATGAATATTTGGATTTGAAAAAAAGTAATTTATGGGGAAGCCGGAAATATTTTTAAAAGGCGAATGATGGATGTGAGGATGTTCCATGGTATGGTATAATGATTTGTATGCGGATGAAAGCATCATCCGAAAGAAAGAAAAAATCAAATGGAAGGTCTGCCACAATGTGGGACAGATCAATATGTATCTCATCACCTTAAGCCATGGGAGTTCCAATCTTTTAGAGATCGTTTCTACTCTCGTGCTGATGCAGAGTTGTTATCCCAAAGAGCATTTGTTTGTGGTTGGAGTTGCCAAAGGCTACGATCAAGCGGTGGCTCTTTCCTTAAAAATTGTGATGGAGGTATATGAGGCTACTGGTTCTTTCGATGTGAAGACGTATTTGCGCAGAAAACAGAAAGCGGGAAACGGACAGGTGAGCATATGTCCATAGTCCTGCTGATATTAAAAATAATAGGAATTTTTCTTCTGGTTGTTCTGGGAATGGGGCTTTTCGTATTTTTGTCCCTGACATTTGTACCGGTTCGTTATCAGGCCTTCGGCCGGATAGAAGAGGAAATTGAGATTTCTGTGGGCGTTAGTTGGTTTTTGCACCTGATCAGTTTTCGAATCAAGTATTCTCCTAAGGACCAGGAGCAGACATTACGAATCTTTGGAATTCCTCTGAGACTTTTTGGGAAAGAGGAAGACAAAAAAAAGTCAAAGAAAAGAAAAAAGAGAAAAAATAAGAAACAAAAACGGACAGAAAAGCAGTCCCAAGAGCCGCCTGTTTTAAAAGAACCGGAAAAATCATTGGAGGAAGAAAGGGGGTTGCCCTCAGAGCCAGCGGCTTTTCCGGAGCCAAAGGAACAAAAGGAATCCGGTCCTTCCTTTTTTGAAAAAATAAGAAAGATTCCCAGGATGATACGGAACAAATGGGAAACCCTAACAGAAACGATAAAAGGCTTTTGGGAAAAGCTGGGGCGTCTGAAAGGACAAGCAGGCCGTATCCGGGAAGAATTGGGCCGGGAGGAGAACCGGCAGGCAGTCAAAGCTTTGCTGCGAGAAGCAAAACGCTTGTTTGGACATATGCTTCCCAGAAAGCTGCAAGGAGAGCTTTCCTTTGGAACAACCGATCCGGCAATTACCGGACAGATTTTGGGAGTGATAAGCACGATACCGTTTCTTTATCGCTATCAGATACAGGTGACGCCCGATTTTTCGTCGGAATCTTATTATATAAGAGGAACCTTCCGGCTGAAAGGACATGCCAGGGGCATACACGCAGTCATGACGTGTTTCTCCTTGTTCTGGGATAAAAATATACGCAAAATCATACAACGATACCGTCATTCATAGGAGGTTTATTATGCAGGAAAATCAATTTAGCAACACCGTTTCGTCTCTGTTTCATGGGATGGATAATTTTATTACAACTAAGACCGTGGTAGGGGACGCCATCCAGATTGGCGATACCATTATACTGCCTTTAATCGAAGTGACCTTTGGCGTAGGCGCCGGAGCCTTTTCCCAGGATAAGAAGAATAACGCCGGAGGCGGTATGGGAGGAAGGATTACCCCAAGCGCTGTGGTAGTGATTCAAAACGGCACCACAAAGCTGGTGAATGTAAAAAACCAAGACGGTATTACAAAAATATTGGACATGGTTCCTGATTTTGTCAATAAATTTACCGGCAAAGGGAAGGAAGCGCCGGTAAAGGAACCGGCGGATGAAAAAGCAAAGGAGCAGGCGGCTCAGGAAATGGCGGACATGCTCAACGTTACAGTAGAGACAAAAGACGCTGAATAAGAACTGTAAAAAGCTTGAAGATTCAAATTTTCAGGCTTTTTTAGTCGGGTTTGGCCAATATGACATGTTTCCAAATTCGAAAGGTGGAGCCGGTAAAACTGCTTTCCACAGAATGATTTTCGAAAAAAAGCATATAGTATAACGATATATGCTTTTTGGTGATTTCATGAAACGGATGATTGGTTTCATTTTATTTTGGATAGCCATCGGCATGCTGCTGATGCTGTTTATACACAATATGCTTATTGGTATGATATTGATTGCAGTGCTGCTTTTGCTGGGCTATAATTTATTTTGTTGATCAAGATGAAAAAAGGGAGCTGCTTGTGGCAGCTCCCAATTCGTTCTTATGGACTAAGCTCTCTCGACTTTACCGCTTCTCAGGCAGGAAGTACAAACATACATCCTCTTGGCATTGGAGGACCCGTTTACCTTGCAACGGACGGACTTTACATTGGATTTCCACATCCGGTTGCTTCTTCTATGAGAATGGCTTACATTGTTGCCGAAATGCGCACCCTTTCCACAAATACTACACTTTGCCATAATTGCACCTCCTTGCAAATATACTAAGCCGTATTCTGTGCAGGCTCATAACATGGATATTCTAGCAGAAAGAGGAGAATAATGCAAGAAGAAAATGAAAAAATTATAAAATTCATAATTTTTTGTTTCCTTTTTCCATAAAAGCGGTTATAATAAGGTCTATCGGAAGTTGCAAAGCAGGTTTTGATAAAAGGCGTTGCTCTTGCGCCGTGAATTTGATAATAGAAAGGGTATCTGCTTTCTATCATTATAGAGCTTATGTAAATAAATGGAGGGCTGACTATATGAAAGGACAAATAGACACAAAACTGGGCAGAGTGCTGATTGGTTCGGATGTCATCGCTACTTATGCAGGTTCTGTAGCAGTAGAATGCTTTGGCATTGTAGGCATGGCCGCAGTCAATGTAAAGGATGGCCTGGTCAAGCTGTTAAAGAGGGATTACTTGAACCATGGAATCAGCGTAGTAATCGCCAACAATAAGATTACCCTGGATTTCCATGTGATCGTATCGTATGGCGTCAGTATTTCAACTGTTTCTGATAACCTGATCAGTACGGTGAAGTATCAGGTAGAAGAATTTACCGGTATGGAAATCGAGAAAATCAACATCTTCGTAGAAGGTGTAAGAGTGATTGATTAAGGAGGACATGAAAGTGGAGATTAATACAATCGACGCCTCCCTGTTGGCGAAGATGTTCTTGGCAGGCGCTAAGAATCTGGATGCAAAGAAGGAATGGATTAACGAATTAAATGTATTTCCGGTACCAGACGGAGATACCGGAACCAATATGTCCATGACAATCATGTCTGCGGCAAAAGAGGTCGGCGCCCTAGAGCAAATGAACATGCCGGATTTGGCCAAAGCTATTTCTTCCGGATCCCTTAGGGGGGCCAGAGGAAATTCCGGTGTTATATTGTCCCAGCTGTTTCGGGGATTTACCAAGGGAATCAGCAATTATGAAAAGCTGGATGTGGTAGTACTCTCCGACGCTATGCAGAAAGCAGTAGAGACTGCCTACAAGGCTGTTATGAAGCCCAAGGAAGGAACGATTCTTACCGTAGCCAAGGGGGCGGCGGACAAGGCGCTGTCCCTGATCGGAGAGACGGAGGATCTCACCGTATTTTTAGATGAAGTTATCAAAGAGGCAGAGGAAGTCTTAAGCCGTACGCCAGAGATGCTTCCAGTGTTAAAGCAGGCTGGGGTGGTAGATTCCGGCGGACAGGGCCTGGTAGAAGTATTAAAGGGCGCTTACGACGCCTTATTGGGCAAAGAGATTGATTATACCATTGAAGGAACTGCTTCCTCTTCTCCGGTGAAGATCAGTCCTCAGGCTCAGGAAGATATCAAATTCGGATACTGTACGGAATTTATTATTGTACTGGACCAGGAATTGACAGACCAGCAGGTTTACGAATTCAAAGGATTTTTAGAATCTATCGGGGATTCTATTGTGGTTGTCGCGGATGAAGAAATTGTAAAAGTCCACGTACATACCAATGACCCTGGACTTGCAATTCAACGGGCCTTAACTTACGGCTCCCTTAGCAAAATCAAAATTGACAATATGCGGGAAGAGCATCAGGAAAAATTAATTAAAGACGCCCAGAAGCTGGCGGCGGCCCAGAAGGCCCAGAAAGAAGAGCAGAGGCTTGCAGAACCGGCGCCGGACGCTCCCAGAAAGAAAATCGGTTTTATTTCCGTGTCTATTGGAGCAGGCATCAACGAGATCTTCAAAGGACTTGGGGTAGATTATATTATTGAAGGGGGCCAGACCATGAACCCCAGTACGGAGGATATTATCAACGCCATTGACGAAGTTCACGCTGAGACCGTATTTATTCTTCCCAATAATAAAAACATTATTTTGGCGGCAAATCAGGCGGCGTCTTTGATTGAGCATAAAGCGGTGATTGTGATTCCCACCAAGACCATTCCCCAGGGGATCACGGCATTGGTAAATTATATTCCGGAAAAAGATGCAAAGGATAATGAACAGCGGATGCTGGAAGAGATCCAAAATGTCAAAACCGGACAAGTGACCTATGCGGTACGGGATACGTTGATTGAGGATAAGGAAATCCGCCAGGGGGATTATATGGGCATCGGGGACAGTTCTATTTTGTCAGTAGGAAAAGACAGAGAAGAAGTAGTCCGGGATATGGTCTCCCAGTTGGTAGATGAAGAATCCGCGATCATCAGTATCTATTACGGAGAAGATGTGAAAGAGGCGGAGGCGCAGGAATTCGCTTCTTATCTGGAAGAAACCTATCCGGATTGCGAAGTAGAAGTGCATTCTGGCGGACAGCCTATTTACTACTATGTAATCTCAGTAGAATAAGGAGAGATACTATGGATATCCAATCGCCCATCAGTGCGCTGAAGGGAATCGGAGCCAAAACGGAACAATTGTTTCACAAAGTAGGAGTATACACCATTGGTGATATACTCCTTCATTATCCCCGGGATTATGAGAAGCTTCCGCCCCTTAAGACAGTAGGAGAGCTGCTGGGCTCACAGCCCATAGAAGGGGCTTTGGCGGCTGTGGCCGGCCGTGTGGAACGTGTTCCCCTGGTAAAAAATACCGGACGGGCCAGCGTTACCTCCCTGCAGCTAAAAGAAGGCTCTTTGGGCCTTTCCTTGGTGTGGTTTCACATGCCTTATTTAAAAAATGCCTTGAAGCAGGGGGAGCACTATGTATTTCTTGGAAAAATCAGCAAAAAGGGCAATCGGATTTCCCTGGATCAGCCCCAGATTTTGCCTCCGGAAACATATATGCAAATGCAGAATTCCCTGTGGCCCTGTTACAGCCTGACCCAGGGCCTGAGTAAAAATACCGTTTCCAAGGCGGTAAAAGCCGCCCTGGATCAGCTGGATTTATCCAGGGATTACCTTTTGGAGGATATCCGCCAAAGACATTGCCTGGCAGAATATAATTTTGCTCTGGCAAATATTCATTTTCCGCAAGATGATACTTCCTTAAATGCTGCCAGGAAGCGGCTGGTGTTTGACGAGTTTTTTCAGTTTATTCTGGCGGCCCAGCTTCAGAAAAAACAGATGGAGCAGGTAAAAAATGAGTTTGTATTTTGTCCTATGGAGGATTCTCTGGCGGATATGGTGATAAAAAAGCTGCCGTATCAACTGACCAACGCCCAGAAGCGGACTCTCTTGGAGGTACGGAAAAATCTCAGAGCCCCTGTGATTATGCAGCGTTTGATTCAGGGAGACGTTGGTTCCGGCAAAACCATCGTAGCTTTTTTGGCCATGCTAGACTGCGCCCAAAGCGGCTGTCAGTCTGCGCTGATGGCGCCCACAGAGGTACTGGCAAGGCAGCATTACGAAAATTTTTGCCGGATGTGTGAGGAATATGACCTGAAGGTGCCTGTGATTCTGCTGACCGGCTCCATGACCCAAAAAGAAAAGCGCCGGGCATATGACAGAATTCAGCTGTATTCCAAGGCTATGGTGATCGGAACCCATGCCTTGATTCAGGAGCGGACCGTATTTGACAATCTGGCTCTTGTAATTACTGACGAGCAGCACAGATTTGGGGTGAAGCAGCGGGAGCATTTGTATCAGAAAGGCTCAAAGCCTCATATCCTGGTTATGAGTGCGACGCCAATTCCAAGAACGTTGGCTATTATTATATACGGAGATCTGGATATTTCCGTGATTGATGAAGTTCCGGCCCAAAGACGCCCCATTAAAAACTGTGTGGTAGGGGCAAAATTTCGTCCGAAATCTTATGAATTCATTCGAGAAGAGGCGGCAAAGGGCCGCCAGGCTTACGTCATCTGTCCCCTGGTAGAGGCCAGTGAAGGGCTGGAGGCGGAAAACGTTACGGAATATACACAAAAACTTCAACAGGAGCTGCCGGAACTTACGGTAGCTTGTCTTCATGGAAAAATGAAAGGCGCTTTAAAAAATCAGATTATGGAAGAATTTGCCTCAAACCGCATTCAGGTGCTGGTAAGTACCACAGTGATTGAGGTGGGCGTAGATGTACCCAATGCGACGGTAATGATGATTGAAGACGCCCAGCGGTTCGGACTGGCCCAGCTCCATCAGCTCCGGGGCAGGGTAGGGCGGGGCGACGCCCAGTCCTATTGTATTATGGTCAATACTTCCGACGGAGAAAAGGCCAGAAAACGGCTGGAGATTCTAAATCAGTCCAACGACGGATTTTTCATTGCCTCCCAGGATTTAAAACTCCGGGGGCCCGGGGATTTCTTTGGACTTCGTCAAAGCGGCCTGTTGGAATTTAAACTGGGAGACATTTATCAGGACAGCGCCATATTAAAAGCGGCTGCCGAAGAAGCACGGCGGATCCTAGAAGAGGATCCCATGCTTATAAGTCCTCAATACCAGTCGGTGCGTATGCAGGTATTCAGATATTTAGAGCAATGTATGGAGACGGCAAATTTGTAGCGGCTATCGTCTGGCCAGCTCCTCTTGGAACTGGGGGAGGGTTTCCCTTCCGGCTGCCGTGACCGGCTTTATCCATTTTCCACTTCTGGTATACCATAGTTCAAAGACGAGGCGAATGAGCTCATCGGTATACAAGAACGCAAAGACGGCCAAAAAGGGAAGATGTAATACCATTCCGGCAATCCAGGTGGCAGGTACGCTGATGGTAAATAAGCAGACAAGCTCCAGCACCGTTCCAAAAATAGCTTCCCCTCCGGCACGATAGCAGCTATTCATAATGTAGTTGCAGGTACGGATGGTTCCTGCCGCCAAGTAGATGAGGAGCATAAATTTTCCATAATACATGGCGTCTGCTCCCAGTCCAAACAGGCCGAGAATGGGCCGGTTCAATGAAAATCCTACCAGGCAAATAGAAAAGGTAATGGCCGGGCAGAGCATGGCAAAGCCTTTGGCGTACTGATAGCCCCGCATATGACGCCCGGATCCTACTTCCTTTCCCACTACCACAGAAGAAGCGTCTGCCAGCCCGCCGAAAAAGGCAAAGACAAAGCCTTCCAATACCCGGAATGCAGCCATTGCGGCGATGGCGGATTCGGATTGTCTTCCGATTACAATATTAATCAGCATTTGTCCCACGCCGTAAAACAGTTCATTGCATAAAATAGGAATGCATTTGCTTCCGTAGGTTTTCAGAAAGCCGTCTCCCCAGGAAAACATGTCCCCAAGATGAAGGATTACCGTGCTTCGGTCCCTGGCTAAAAAAATCAAAAGAATGATAACATTGACGACGCCGGAGACAAGCGTACCTACTGCAGCCCCGGCAGCTCCCATTTTTGGCGCCCCAAAACGCCCGTAAATTAAAATCCAGTTCAACACAAAATTTGTAAGAAGGGCCGCCACCGATGCAAATAAGGGCGGTTTTACCCGCTCTGTGGAACGCATGAGAAAATTGATGGCCATAGCGATGACTTGAAGGGGATATGCAAATCCCACAATCCGGATATAAGGAATTCCTACGGCAATGATCGTTTCCTTATCTGTATAGATTCGAAGCAGAAGGGCAGGGTTTGTCACCGCCGCTACGGAAAAAATCAAAGCCACTGCCAGCATGCAAGTCAAGGCCAGCCCAAAGGTGCGGTTGATTCCCTTATCATTCCGGGCGCCCCAGTACTGGGAGAAGAATAAAAGCCCGCCGCTGGCAAACCCAAAATAACATGCAAAAAACAAGGATGTAATTTGGGAACAGATCCCAACGGCAGCCACAGACAGCTCTCCCTGACTGCCAATCATAATCGTATCCACCATACTTGCCGTTGTAGACAAAAAATTCTGGAATGCAATGGGCAATGCAATGACAAATACTGCTCTAAAAAAAGTCTTCCATTCCGTCTTTTCTGTATGAATCATTGTATATTCCCCCTGTTACTTAATGTTTGCGGATATGTCCGTCTTTACATAATGTCCTATATTGTAGCACAGCTTTCCCCTCTGTGCAACGTCCCAGGTTGAAATATGTTGTGAAATGTAGTATGATTAGGAAACAAAATAGGGTATAAGGAGAAGGAGAAGGATGGGATTGCCGGAAATATTTGATATTATCATAGTTTTTCTACTTTTACTGGTTCTGATTTTGCAAATCATAGGGCGTAAAAAAACAGATATTGACAAAATAATGGTCTTGTTGAAACGTACTTCTGAGGAACAACGAAGCGTCGTGCAAAAACAGATTTCAAACGGCGCCACAGAGCAGTTTGAGCGTTTCAGCGTGATCCAAAAGAGTATGCAGGAGGCGCTGTCGGAAAACCGCAGGGAGCTTAACCAGCAGCTTGGGGAGTTTCAACAGCAGATGAGAATGCAATTAGCGGCAATTCAAAAGGCCGGAACAGAGAGTAACGAGCTGATTGGAAGAAGCGTCACAACGGCTCTGCAAACCAGCCGGGAGGAACAAAATAAACAGCTTCATGCATTTGGGGCCCAGGTGGACAGCCGCCTTTTGGCGATTCAACATACAAATATTGAAAATATTGAAAAAATTAACGCTACCCTTGAGCGCAACATGAAGCGATTACAGGAAAGCAATGAAAAGCGTCTGGAGCAGATACAGGGGGTAGTAGATGAAAAGCTTCAGAAAACGCTGGAAACCCGTCTTTCCCAGTCCTTTGAACTGGTTAGTAAGCAACTGGAAAGCGTAGGTCAGGGCTTAGGCGAGATGAAGGCCCTTGCCGCTGATGCAAAATCATTGAAAAATGCTCTTATTAATGTAAAAGAGCGGGGGACCTATGGGGAGGTTCGCCTGGAAAAACTGCTGTCTGATATTCTTGCTCCAAGCCAGTATGAAACAAATATAGAGATTGCAAACGGCAAGCGCGTGGAGTTTGCCATAAAGCTTCCTGGTAATGGAGATACGCCGCTGCTTTTGCCGGTTGACAGCAAGTTTCCCATTGAAGATTATAACAGACTGCTTGACGCTGAGGATAAACAATCCATGGAGGATGCGAGACGTTCCCTTACCGCCAAAATTCGTATTTTTGCAAAAGATATTCACGATAAATATATCGTTCCCCCTAAGACTACAGACTTTGCCCTGATGTTTCTGCCCACAGAAGGACTATATGCAGAGGTGGTTCAAAATGTGGCGTTATTTGAAGAGCTTCGGGATAAATATAAGATTACGGCGGTTGGCGCCACTACGCTTTCCGCGTTTCTTTCCTCCCTGCAAATGGGCTTTAAGACCCTTGTCATTGAACAGCGCTCACAAGAGGTATGGGATACGCTTCGGGCGGTGAAGTCGGAGTTTACAAAATTTGGAGATATGCTGGACAAGGCGCAAAAGCAGCTTCAGACCGCCGATAAAACACTTGCCGAAATTGTGGGAAGACGTACAAGGGCAATCAACCGAACGCTGCGCAGCGTAGAGGAGCTGACAGAATCAGGGGAAGTTTCATTATTGGAATTAGAAGATGCAGAGGATGAATAAGGATGGATCTTTCGGTTCCTATGATAAAGTGAAAGAAAAACAACTGTTTACAGGCTCAAGGTGAGGAGCCATAAACAGTTGTTTTTCCTTATTACATCATTCAGTTGTTTGTTTCAGCTGTGCTTATTTCCCGGCCATCTGTTTTTCCTGGGCTTCGATCATCTTTTTGACCATATAGCCGCCCACAGAACCGTTCTGTCTGGAAGTCAGGTTTCCATTATAGCCGTCAGAAAGGGGAACGCCCAACTCGCTTGCTACCTCATATTTGAATCTGTTTAATGCGCTTTTTGCCTCAGGTACTACTGCCTTGTTAGAACTGTTAGACATAGTAAAAACCTCCTTTGTTGTTTGCAGCATTTTGCTACGGTACTATTATATGTGGCTGCCAAAGGAAGTAAACATGAAGTTTTTACATTCATTTACATAATTTGTAAAAGCAAAAACAGCGGGGCAAAGACATGATAATTTTACCTTTATGGTTCTGCAAAAAGCATTTTTAAATCAATATTTTCACAATCATACCCCACGATTTTCAATCTGTTTTGGCCGCTTTTTAATGATATGGTTTTTGTTACAAATTCATCTGTTACGGTTTCGGGAGAACATTCTATGATTGTCGTAACCGTTCCATTGCTGTCAATGTGCACAATTTTTGCCTGTCCTTTGGAAAGATAGAAGGAAACATCTATTTCCATCTCATGATTTTCTTTGATTGTTTTTGTCCATAATGTTTCACGTCCGTCAAATTTAGAGACGGTAAGTGAATATCCTCCGTCTATGGAATGAAAAACAGAAACGTCTTTTGCGTAGCGGTCTGTTTGCTGCAAAATCTTTTCCGTAGAATCATACTCTTGTTTTGCGAAATCATTACTACAGGCTGGGAACAATAAGCATAAAAATCCAATCAATACTATTTTTATCTTTTTCATATGCAGTCTCCATTTTTCTATTCTCTCATAATACCAAAGGCGCTCCCAATTTTTTCCCCTTTCAGCATGGCATCTTTTACCTGTTGCTGAAGTCGTGTTCTCTCGGGCAGTTCACATACCGGCGTTTCCTTTGGTACCTGGAACAGCCATTCCAGATATTCCATATTCTCCAGGTCCTCATCCAAAATCTGGAACCGGTTTTGAAAAGCCAAAATATGAGATTCGGAAGATAAAAAGGGGCGTAAGGCCGGGGATAAGAGCCAGGAATCACAAGTGTATGCTCTGCAGTAATAGCGTTGGTAGAAGCTTCTGAAAAATCCCTTGGCTTCTGTCAGGGATTCGTCCACCGCCTTAGGAGAGAGAGCTGCATCCGACGGGATATGCAGGGCAATGACCGGGAGACTCTGATATTCCTTCAATTCATACTCCAACGCTCCAATACGAAATATCTGCATACTGATTTGCCGATATGTCCACCATCCGCGATCAAAGCAGAGGCGGCCGTTTTTTTTCTTACTTTCTTCCAGAAACCGGGAGAAGCATTTCATGGTATCCAGATAGACTTTGTTCGGAATGCCAAGTCTATGATAACGCTTTCCAATACGTCTGGCACATTCCAGTTGGCAGTACAACAGACACATCTGATCCGTATCTTCAGGGAACAAGTCCTTCAGGTAAAGATACGTTTCCTTTGCCGTGTCCTGATTCATGAAGCTTTGAAGCTGTATTTCCAGAGATTCCAAATCGACGTCCCTTTTGACCTGCTCCAGCCGGGAAATAATTTCCGGCTGCAGTGAAATACTATGATAAAACGTCTGTAATTCCATATTCTGTATCCTTTCCGTAATTAGGCTGAAAACGTAGTGCGTGTATGCCTTATTCCACCAAAGTAAGCCCGGAAATATCCGAGTCGATGGTGAGAGAGTAATTGGTATAATATACCACAAAGCCGGGCTTGCTGCCGTTAGGCTTTTTTACATTTTTTCGCTCCAGATAGTCGATTTCTACCTTATCGCTGCCCCTGGACTTGGAATAATAAGCCGCAAGGCGTCCGGCCTCCTCAAATACCCGGTCGGGAATGGGTTCTCCCTGGCTCTTTACCACCACATGGGAACCGGGGATTCCCTTAGCGTGGAACCACCAGTCGCCTCCGGAGGCAAACTTGAAGGTCAGCTCGTCGTTTTGAAAATTGTTTTTCCCCACATACATATGATAGCCGTCGGAGGAAAGATAGTGGAAGGGTTTGCTCTTGCTCCGGTCCCTTTTTCCGGTTCCCCGCTTTTTGATGTAGCCATACTCCACCAGCTCTTCTCGGATCTGGGAAAGATCTGCTTCGGACAGGGCGATATCCAGGGCCGTAGAGATAGACTCCAAATGTTGGATTTCACTTTTGGTGTCTGTAATCAGTTGGGACAACGCTTCAAAGGTCCGTTTTTGCTTATTATAGCGGTCAAAATAGTTCTGGGCGTTTTGCGCCGGGGTCTTTTGCGGATCCAAAGGAATTTTGACGGGTTCGTTGGTATAATAGTTGACGGCGCAAAGCTCCTTTGTTCCTTCCGAAAGACCATAGCCGTATGTGTTGATCAGTTCTCCGTACACCTTGTATTTCTCCCGCTTTTCCGTGTCTTTTAGCTGCTTCTTTTGCAACTCGTATTTCTTTCGGCTTCGTTCCAAGGCGGTCTGCACAATGCGGCGCAAGTCAAAAGAACGTTGCCGGATGCGGGTGTAGCTGTTTTTTTCCGCATAATAATCTTCCAGCACCCTTGAGATAGAATCGTAAGGAAATTCTTCATAGTCCTCATATTGAGACAGGTGCACAGAAGAAAATTCCACCGGCTCTTTGCCATTTTTTACCATATTCGGGAAAAAGCTTCCTTCCTGTATTTCTTCCATAAACAGTTCAAACTGACGGAACAGGTGCAGCTTTTCATCCCCGGAAAGGCTTTGGGTGGGCAGCTCTCCGTCAATGGAAGCCCGATGGCAAATTTCCGATGCGATGAGTGGGCTGACGCCGTTGTAAGAGCCATAGATTGCTTTTGTGACAGAAACGGGTTTCGACAAAACCTGTTCTAAAAAATATTTGGAATCGGCAGGAAGCGGGCTGATTTTTTCCTGGGTTTTGGGAATAAAATAAGGCCGGCCTGGAAGGACTTCCCGAACCGTGCTTACATGGCCGGAGATATGTTTGATACTGTCGATAATGGTGCCGTCCTCCTCGCAGAAAATCAAATTGCTGTGCTTGCCCATAAGCTCCATAATCAATGTTTTCTTACACAGATCCCCCAAATCATTCAAATGTTCGATTTCAAAATTGATAATGCGCTCCATATCCGGCTGGGTAATGGAGACAATGCGCCCATTGGCGATGTGCTTGCGCAGCAGCATACAAAAGTTTGGGGCTATCATTGGACTTTGCTTATTTTGCATTGTAAGGTAAATCAGGGGAAGAGAAGCGCTGGCGGATAAGAGCAGGCGCACCTGGCCCTGGCTTCCTTTTACCGTAAGCAGCAGTTCATCATGTTCCGGCTGGGCGATTTTGCTGATGCGTCCGTTTAACATATATGCATTTAATTCTTTCACTAAATTCGAAATCACAATTCCGTCAAAAGCCATAAGAAATCTCCTTTCGTTTCAGAGAAGTTCATGTTTAAAGGTTAGGAATGGAATAAAAAGCGCATTCCGTAAGTAATTAGTATACCGTATTTTCCAGGAAAAAGCAAAAAAGAAATTTGACTAATGGGAAAATTTGTTTTATAATACTTTTACCTATGCATGAAACTCAGTTTGGGAGGTTCTTATGATAAAAAGCATGACTGGCTTTGGCCGCTGTGAGCTTGTCAGTGAAGAGCGCAGAATTACGGTAGAGATCAAGGCAGTAAACCATCGGTATTTGGAAACAAACATCCGCATACCGAAGAAATTAAACTTTTTTGACAGCGCGATACGCAGTTTCCTAAAGCAGTACATACAACGCGGCAAAGTCGATGTATTTGTCTCCTATGAGGATTATATGGAGCGCAAATCAACCCTCCATTATCACAGAGAGGTGGCCGCAGAGTATGTGGAAGATATTCGGCAGATGGCGAAAGATTTTGGCTTGGAGGATGATTTGACGGCCGCCCGTCTTGCCAGGTTTCCAGACGTATTTACCATGGAGGAGTCTTCGGTTGACGAGCAAAAGCTTTGGGAGCATCTTCAAAAAGCTTTAGAGAAGGCCTGCGGGCATCTGGTGGAGGCCAGAAGCAGGGAAGGCCAGAGCTTGTGTCAGGACTTGACGAAAAAGCTTGGGAATATCAGCCGTCTTGTGGAAGCCGTGGAGGAACGTTCCCCACAGATTTTAGAAGAATATCGGGGCAAGCTGACCGCCAAGGCTCAGGAGCTTTTAGGAGATACACAGATGATAGAGGAAGGGCGTCTTGCGGCGGAAATTGTTTTTTTTGCGGATAAGATTTGTACCGACGAAGAAGCGGTTCGCCTGAAAAGCCATGTAGACAGCATGGCGAATGCCTTAAAGCAGGGAGAGGGCATTGGACGCAAGCTGGACTTTATTGCCCAGGAGATGAACCGGGAAGCCAATACCATTTTATCAAAAGCCAACGACCTTACCGTTTCCCAGATTGCCATTGACTTAAAGACGGAGATTGAGAAGGTACGGGAACAGATACAAAATATAGAATAGGTGCAGATATGAATACAGAAAGAAAAGGCATATTAATCGTCGTATCCGGATTTTCCGGAGCGGGGAAAGGAACCATAATGAAACAGCTCCTGACGGAGCATAAAGAACAGTACGCATTGTCCGTGTCGGCTACCACCCGAAGCCCCAGACCGGGGGAGGTTCACGGAAGGGAATATTTTTTCGTATCGGAAGAAGAATTTCAGTCCATGATAGAGGCCGGACAGCTTATTGAATATGCGAAATATGTCAACCATTACTATGGGACGCCCCAAAAATATGTGGAAGAGAAGCTTGCCCTTGGAAAAGACGTAATTCTGGAGATTGAGATACAAGGCGCTCTGCAAATCAAAAAGAACCATCCGGACACCTTGCTGCTATTTGTAACGCCGCCTTCCGCCCAGGAATTGAAGCATCGCCTGCAGGGCAGGGGGACGGAGGACGAGGCCGCCATAGCCAGCAGGCTCTCTAGGGCTGTTCAGGAGGCTCAGGGAATAGAAGCTTACGACTATCTTGTGGTAAACGACGACCTGAATCAGTGTACCGCAAAAGTCCATGAGATCATAGAATGCGAGCATGACAGGATTTCCAGGAATCAAGAGAAGATTAATACCATGAGGCAGGAGCTTACGGGGTTTGTGAAAGGAGAATAAATTATGTTGCATCCATCCTATACGGATTTAATGAAAGTAGTAAACAGCGACGTGGAGATCGGGGAAGAACCGGTGGTAAACAGCCGTTATTCCATTGTAATCGCCACTGCAAAGCGGGCAAGACAGATCATTGCCGGGGACGATCCCATGGTAGAGGGAGCGTCAGGCAAGAAGCCTTTTTCCATTGCAGTAGATGAGCTTTATAAAGGAAAGGTAAAGATTCTGGGAGAAGAAGAGGCGGAAGAATTAGAAGAAGATACGGCCTTAGAGCTGGAACAGGAATCAGAAGCTATGATGTCTGACACAACAGAAGAATAAATGTAAATTTATGCCCCGCGGCAGGCTGCGGGGTATTTGACTTATACCCGAAGGGCACACCGTATGCCACGCCCATTGGGGCGGGCAATCAACAAGGTATAGAAAGGACCGAATTATGAAGCTGCTTTTTGTTTCCCTTGGATGTGATAAGAACCTGGTGGATACGGAGTACATGCTGGGAATTTTGGGGAAAGAAGGATTTTCCTTTACCGACGATGAAAGAGAAGCGGATGTGATTGTCATCAATACCTGCTGCTTTATCAATGACGCCAAGGAAGAGAGCATTCAGACGATTTTAGAAATGGCGGAATATAAAGACGCCGGAACATGCCGTGCACTCCTGGTAACCGGATGTCTGGCTCAGCGGTATCAAAAGGAAATTCGAACAGAGATTCCTCAAGTAGACGCTGTGTTAGGGACCAATTCCTATGAAGAAATCACAGCGGCCGTGAGGGAGGCGCTAAAAGGAAACGGGTTTGAATTGTATCGTCCCCTGACGGGGCTTCCCAAGGTATCTGCTAAGCGTTCTCTGACTACCGGGGGCCATTACGCCCATTTAAAAATTGCAGAAGGATGCGACAAGCATTGCAGTTATTGTATTATTCCAAAAATCCGGGGAAATTACCGAAGCGTTCCCATAAACGAGCTGGTAGCCCAGGCCCGGGAGCTGTCCCAGGCAGGGGTGAAGGAGCTGATTCTGGTAGCCCAGGAGACCACTCTTTACGGTGTGGATCTGTATGGAGAGAAATCCCTTCATCGTCTTTTAGAAGCTCTGGAAGAAATTCCGGAAATTCGATGGATCCGGATTCTTTATTGTTATCCGGAGGAGATTTATGAGGAATTGATTCAATTCATCAAGCACAGTAAAAAAGTATGCCACTATTTGGATATGCCCATCCAGCATGTGAGCAACCGGATTTTGCAGCGTATGGGAAGGCGGACCACCAAGGAAGAGCTTACGGCCCGTATACATGCCCTTCGTCAGGAGATACCTGACATTACCCTGCGTACCACTGTAATTTGCGGCTTTCCCGGGGAGACAAAGGAGGATCATGAGGAATTGATGTATTTTCTCAATGAGATGGAGTTTGACCGTTTGGGTGCCTTTGCTTATTCTCCAGAGGAAGATACCCCGGCGGCGGAATTTTCCCATCAGGTTCCCCAAGACCAAAAGGAAGCCTGGCAGGAAGAGGTTATGGAGCTGCAGCAGGAGATTATTTTTGATCAAAATGAAACCATGGCGGGAACAGAGCTTTGGGCTATGGTAGAGGGTAAAGTAGAACAGGAACATGCATATGTGGGCAGGACTTACCGGGACGCGCCGGATATTGACGGCTATGTGTTTATTCATACAGAGGAGACGTTAATGAGCGGCGATTTTGTAAAGGTACGTATTACCGGAGCATATGAATATGATTTGATAGGAGAGGTTATTACGACATGAAAATGAATTTACCTAATAAGCTTACGGTTTTTCGGGTAGTTCTGATTGTTCCCTTTGTGGTCTGCCTGCTGTTGCCGGGACTTGACGCCACAAGAAGATATCTTGCAGCGGCTATTTTTATTATAGCCAGCCTGACAGATTTAGCGGATGGGAAAATCGCCAGGAAATACAATCTGGTTACTAATTTCGGCAAATTTATGGATCCCTTGGCAGATAAGCTTCTGGTAAACGGGGCTCTGATCTGTTTGATTGCCACTGGACAGCTTACTCCCTGGTTTGTGATTATTATTATCAGCCGTGACTTTATAATCAGCGGGTTTCGCTTAGTCGCTTCCGACAATGGAGTGGTCATAGCAGCCGATTACTGGGGAAAATTTAAAACTACCTTCCAGATGGTAATGATCATTATGCTGATTTTTCATTTTAATCATCCGGCGTATCAGGTTGCCTGCCAAATCGTTACTTATTTGGCGCTGGCCCTGACGATTATCTCCCTGGCGGACTGTATTTGGAAGAACCGGGAGGTATTAAAGGAACAGCATTGAGGAATGATAGATTCCAAAAGAAAAGAGGAATGATATGACAGTAGAATTAATCTGTGTGGGAACAGAACTGCTCCTTGGAAATATTGTAAATACCAACGCGGCCTACTTATCAGAAAAATGCGCTGCATTGGGGCTTTCTATGTATTATCAAAGCGTGGTGGGAGACAATCCAAAACGCTTAGAAGAGCTTCTTGAGACGGCAAAGGAACGATCCGAAATCGTGATTCTTTGCGGCGGCCTTGGGCCTACTCAGGACGACCTGACGAAGGAAACGGCCGCTAAGGCTATGGGAAAGAGCCTGGTGATGGATGAACGGGCCAGGGAAGAGATTCAGAAGTATCTGGTGCAAATGCACCATTCCATTACGGAAAATAACTGGAAACAAGCTATGGTTCCGGAAAACGCCCTGGTTTTGTATAACAAGAACGGAACCGCTCCGGGAATTATTATGGAAGGGGAGACCTGTACCATGATTCTACTTCCGGGACCGCCGGGAGAGCTGATTCCTATGTTTGAACAGCAGGTGTATCCTTACCTTCATAAGCTTCAGCCAGAGGTAATTTGCTCTAAGATGGTGAAGCTTTGCGGCGTTGGGGAGAGCCGGGTGGAGACAGAAATCCTGGATTTGATTGAAGGCCAGGACAATCCTACGATTGCCACTTATGCCAAAACCGGGGAGGTACATCTTCGGATTACGGCAAAAGCAGAGGATCAACAAGCCGCCATGCGCTTGATACAGCCTATGGAGGAAGAACTGTACCGCCGGTTTGGCAGCCATATCTATACGGATGAGGAGTCGGTGACTTTAGAGGAGGCCATCCTGGCGCTTTTGAAGGAACGTTCCCTAACCCTTTCCACGGCGGAATCTTGTACCGGAGGACTGCTGTCCGGACGGTTGGTAAATGTTCCGGGTATCTCAGAGTATTTTAAAGAAGGATATATTACTTATTCCAATGAAGCCAAAGAAAAGCTGCTTCATGTCTCCCATAATACCCTTCAAACCTTTGGAGCAGTAAGCCATGAGACGGCAAAAGAAATGGCGGAGGGATGCAAAAAGGCTGCTGCTTCAGATATTGGAATCGGTATTACCGGAATCGCAGGGCCGGATGGAGGAACGAAAGAAAAGCCGGTAGGGCTGGTTTACATTGGCTGCTGCCTTCGGGAAAAAACCTATGTAAAAGAATTCCGGTTCCGGGGAAACCGCAGCCGTATACGGGACTGTTCTGTGGCCCAGGCCCTGAATCTCCTTCGGTCCGCCATTTTGGAGGACACAGACAAATGAGGATTATCGCTGGAAAGGCAAAAAGCCTTCCTTTAAAAGCGCTTCCCGGTTCCGATACCCGCCCTACCACAGACCGTATTAAGGAAACCCTGTTTAATATGATTCATTCAGAACTTGTAGATTGTCGGTTTTTAGATTTATTTGCCGGAAGCGGCAGCATTGGCTTAGAGGCCTTAAGCCGGGGCGCCAAAGAAGCTGTTTTCATAGAGCGAAGCAAAAAGGCTGCGGCCATTATTCGGGAAAATATGGCGTTTACAAAGCTTGCATCAACGGGCAGGCTTTACTGTATGGACGTTTTTGCGGCTCTTGGGCAGCTGGAACAACAAGAGCAGGAATGCTTTGACATCGTCTTTATGGATCCGCCTTACAACCAGCTCCTGGAAAAACAGGCGCTAATGGCCCTTAGCCCGTCAAAACTCATTTCAGAACATACGCTTTTGATTGCAGAAGCTTCCATAGAGACAGATTTTTCTTATTTGGGAGACTTGGGCTATGAGCTGGAAAAATTAAAAACATATAAAACAAATGTCCACGCATTTATACGAAAGAGGGCATAAAGGCAGGAGGCTTTTATGAAAAAAGCAATATACCCGGGCAGTTTTGACCCGGTGACCTTCGGACACCTGGATATGATTGAACGTTCCGCAAAAGTAGTAGATCAGTTGATTGTGGCCGTTTTAAGGAACAACGCAAAAAATCCATTGTTTTCTACGGAAGAACGTGTTAGTATGTTAGAAGAAATGACAAAAAATATCCCGAATGTTGCGGTACAATCATTTGACGGACTCTTGATTGACTATGCAAAAAGCGTGGGAGCGACGATCATTATCCGGGGACTGCGGGCAGTAACAGATTTTGAATATGAATTGCAAATGGCACAAACGAACCGTATTGTAGAACCGGGAGTAGACACCCTGTTTCTGACTACCAGCCTGGAATATGCATATTTAAGCTCAACGATCGTAAAGGAAGTAGCGTCTTACGGCGGAGACATTTCCCATTTCGTACCGAAGCAGTTAATCGAGCTCATTTATCATAAGTACAGAAAGGAAATCAAACAATGAGCAGCAGAATTGAACAGGTGATTGATGAAATTGAAGAATATATCGAAGGATGCAAATACCAGGCCCTTTCCAATACGAAAATTATTGTAAATAAGGAAGAACTGGAAGAGCTTTTGTCGGAACTTCGTATGAAGACGCCGGATGAAATCAAGCGGTATCAGAAGATTATCAGCAATAAAGAAGCCATTTTGGCGGACGCCCAGGCAAAGGCGGATACCATTATCGCCCAGGCCCAGGTACAGACCTCGGAGCTTATCAATGAACATCAGATTATGCAGCAGGCATACGCTCAGGCCAACGAGATTGTTATGACAGCCTCCAATCAAGCTCAGGAAATCCTTGACAATGCCACCAACGACGCCAACAGCATCCGGCTGGCAGCCATTCAGTATACCGATGATATTTTAAAAAATCTTGGAACCATCATCGGACATGCCATGGATACCACAAAGGCCAGGAGTGAAAGTTTGCTGGCTTCCTTACAGAGCTGCTACGACATGGTGAATTCCAACCGCAGCGAATTGATGCCCATGGAGGAGCCGGCGCCCCAGCCCATGGAAGAAAATTCCCAGGGCTGATCTTTACGGCAGAAGAACGGCTAAGGCTGCAGACATCAGACTGCAGATTACCTTTGTTTTTACATAAGTTCCCATGGAAAGTCCCGCTTTTCGCACCATAGAAGCTGTTTGGGCAAAACCGGACAGCCCGCCTAATGCTGTACAAAATACCGTCAGAACGTATAGCTCCCGAAAAGGAAGGGGCGTTATGGCAAGATGCGCAATTCCGTTGGTGATTTCCGTGATACCCACCAGAAGGCTGCCAAGGGCAGGATTCGGAAGGGGGAGCACTGTGACGATTTGGGATAAGATGGCAAACAGCATAATATAGCCTCCCAGCCTGGTTAAAGTTTCAAAACCGCTCATAATGCCGGCATCGATGATTTTAAAGCTTATTTGAGATCTTGGTGCCGCTTTTTTTTTCGATATGGGAGTATTCCCTTTCCCGGAAAAAAAACGGGTGGATATGATAAAGTATATGAGAGGCGGCACATAGAGAATCAACAGGGTTTTAACTGTTAAATCCGGACGCTGTAAGGAGGTTTGAAGGATAAAACCACTGATAAACACGGGACTGATGTTATTGCATATGGCAAACAGCCGGTTTCCTTCCTCATAACTCATGCGGCCTTCTTCCACAAGCTGGGCCGTGATTTTGCTTCCTAAAGGAAACCCGAATAAAAATCCGGCAAAGAGAGGATAGACCCCTTCCCGGCTTACGGGAATGATCCATTTGACGCAGCGATGAAGCAGGCGGCAAGGCGCATCTAGCAGACCGGAGGATACAAATATATAAGAAAGAATAGCAAATGGCAGCAGAGTGGGCAGCATTTTTGTATACCACAGCACCAACCCAAAGGAAGCCGCTTGTATGGCGTCTTTGGGGAAACAAAGTATGTAAAATACAAGAGTGGATAAGATAATACTATACACAATTTTTTTCATAGTATATTATATGGACGAAAGCCATAAATATGCTAAGGAGGTAGAATATGGATATTTGTAACAATTTAAAACCGAAACAAGTATTTCAGTACTTTGAAACCCTGGCACAGATTCCCCATGGCTCCGGGAACACAAAGGAAATCAGCGACTATTGCGTTTCCTTTGCCAAAGAGCGGGGCCTTTCCTATTATCAGGATGATTACAATAATGTGATTATTTTCAAAGGCCCAACAGAAGGCTATGAGACTGCAGAGCCTGTCATTATCCAGGGACATATGGATATGGTCTGTGAAAAAGAGGCGGACGCGGACATAGACTTTGCCAAAGACGGCCTAGAGCTTTATGTGGAGGGGGATTTCCTGAAAGCGAAGGGAACCACCTTAGGAGGAGACGACGGCATTGCCCTAGCCTATGCCCTTGCCATCTTAGACAGTAAAGATATTCCTCATCCTCCTATTGAAGCGGTGTTTACCGTGGATGAAGAGACCGGGATGCTGGGAGCCAATTCCATTGACGTATCCATGTTAAAAGGCCGGAGGCTTTTGAATATTGATTCCGACGAAGAAGGAGTGTTTTTGGCAGGCTGCGCCGGGGGACTTAGGATGGACTGCGAGATCCCGGTTTCCTATACCAAAAAAGAGGGGCTTTGTGTTTCCTGGAAGCTGACGGGACTTACTGGAGGACATTCAGGCGCAGAGATTCATAAGGAACGGGCCAACGCGATTGTAGAGGCGGGAAGGATCTTAAAATCCCTCCAGGATACGGTGGGAATTTCCCTTGCAGAATTAAAAGGCGGGCTTATGGACAACGCCATTCCCAGAGAAGTAACGGCTTCTGTTGTGATAGAGCCTGAACAGGAAGAGGCTTTAAAGAATGCGCTGAGTTCCTTGGAACAGACCCTGCAGAAGGAGTATCACGTCTCCGACCCCGGGCTGTCTGTGATTGTCTCTTCTGGGGAAAAGGGAACATACTCCGTTTTGGATTCCGGCTCCTTTGTAAAAACATTGTTGTTTTTGCGTAGTATCCCTTACGGCGTCCAGCATATGAGCCTGGATGTTTGCGGCCTGGTGGAGACCTCCTTAAATCCTGGGATTTTAGTTCTGACAAAAGAAGCTTTCAATGTGCATACCTCTATTCGAAGCAGCGTTACCAGCCGTAAAATAGAAACCGCCGACCGTCTGGAATTTTTGACGGAATTTTTAGGGGGAACCACCCTTCGGTCCGGGGATTATCCGGCCTGGGAGTATAAGGCCGATTCTCCTCTGCGGGATCTTATGGCAGAGTGTTACCGGGATTTGTTTCAAGAAGAGCCTAAGATTCAGGCCATTCATGCAGGGCTGGAATGCGGCCTGCTTTCCGGCAAGCTTCCGGGGCTGGATTGTATCTCGTTCGGTCCCAACAATTATGACATCCACACGCCCCAGGAACGCTTAAGCATTTCCTCCACAGAGCGGGTGTGGAACTTGATTTTGGAATTTTTAAGAAGGGCGAAATAAAATTGAAAAACAGGAGAGCTGCCTACTTGATTTCCATTGCCATAGCAGTACTGTTCATCCTTTGGATGCAGGACTACTGCGGCAATTTTGGAAAGCTGAACCGCCTGCTATTGACGGAAGATACGGTAGAGAAAATCAGGGAGCATAAAGTTTCCCTGGAATTATTGTCAGACTTTCGGGAATGGGAGAAAAAAGAGGACGGTCTCTCCTGTTTGGAATATCTTAGTACATATTTGATTACAGGGAGCGAATCAAAGAAGGAATTGGAATGGTATTACAGACAGTTAAAGGAATATAAGCCAGAAGCGTGTAAGGTTTTTACCGGATATCTGTCGGCTGTCTGGGAGGATCTGAAATATTTTCCCGTTCCTTTGTCCTCTGTCAGCGATTTTCATGTTTCTTATGTGGATTCCTGGATGTATGAGCGCACCTTTGGAGGGAAGCGGGGCCATGAAGGCACGGATTTGATGGCCAGTGTCAACCAGAGAGGAAGATGTCCCATTGTCAGCATGACAGACGGCGTTGTAGAAAAAGTGGGATGGCTTACCAAAGGCGGGTATCGGCTGGGGATTCGTTCTCCCCACGGCGGATATTTTTATTATGCCCATCTGTATGATTATGCCAGAGATTTTCAGCCCGGAGACGTGATAAAAGCCGGAGAATGGATTGGATTTATGGGAGACAGCGGTTACAGCGAGGTGGAAGGAACCGTGGGGAATTTTGACGTGCATCTTCATCTTGGCATCTATGTGAACCGGCCCGACGGGGAAGAAATGAGCGTCAATCCCTATGCGATGCTTCAATTTCTGGAGGATAAAAAGCTCAGCTATATTTTTTATTGAGGATGGTATGATAAGATTGGATAAATACCTGGCGGATGCAGGAATCGGCACCCGAAGCCAGGTAAAGCAGTATTTAAAAAAAGGGATGGTAACCGTCAACGGCGAAGTAGAACAGCAGCCAAAGCAGAAAGTGACGCCGGGTGCGGATTTAATCCTTTTTCAGGGGAAAGAAGTCTCCTATAGTGAATATGAGTACTATATGCTGAATAAACCCGCCGGGTGCGTCAGCGCCACCAAGGATTTGGAGTACAAAACGGTATTGGATTACATAGACAGCCTTCGGGATGATTTATTTCCCGTTGGACGGCTGGATCGTGATACGGAAGGCTTGCTTCTGATTACCAATGACGGAGCCTTAAGCCATCGCCTGCTATCTCCGGCATATCACGTGCCGAAAACATATTATATCAAGGTATCAGGATGCGTTCCCAAAGAAGCGATCGAAGGCTGCCGTCTTGGATTGGATATCGGAGACGACGCTCCCACCAAGCCGGCATTCCTTGAGATTTTATCTGCCGGGGAAGTATCGGAGCTGCTGCTTACCATTACAGAAGGACGTTATCATCAAGTAAAACGCATGTGCCACGTGTTGGGGTATCCTGTGGAATATTTAAAACGCGTTTCCTTTGGCCCCTTAACGTTAGACGCGTCCTTGGCTCTGGGGCAGTATCGCCCTTTGACGCCGGAGGAAATTACACAATTAAAAGACGAGGAAAGTATATGTTGCATCATAAAAAAGCAGTGATTTTTGACCTGGACGGATCTCTGGTAGATTCCATGTGGGTGTGGCAGGAGATTGATTTGGAATTTCTGGGAGTTCGGGGAATTGACCTGCCTAAGGATTATCAGAAAGAAATCGAGGGCATGAGCTTTACCGAGACGGCCTGCTATAGCATCGAACGGTTTCAACTTTCAGAAACCGTGGAAGAGTTAAAGCAGATTTGGACGGAAATGGCCCGGGACAAATACCGGCATGAGGTGTTTTTAAAGCCTGGCGCGGAGGAATTTTTGATTCACTGTAAAAGAAAGAATATTCCTATGGGGATTGCCACCAGCAATTCCAGAGAGCTGGTAAATACTCTTTTTAAGGCCCGGGGATTAGACCGTTATATTAGCCTTGTGGTAACGGCCTGCGACGTAAACCGGGGCAAACCGGCGCCGGACGTCTACTTGGAAGCTGCCAGGCAGCTTCAGACGCCGCCGAAGGACTGCCTGGTATTTGAAGACGTTCCGGCGGGGATTTTGGCCGGAAAACGAGCCGGAATGACGGTCTGCGCCGTGGAAGACGCATTTTCATCAGAATATAAAGAGGAAAAACTGCGTCTGGCGGATTTTTACATTCAAAATTATCGGGAGGCGATTCCCTCATGAAAAAAGGATTTTTGCCCATCTGCCGGGAAGATATGATAAAAGACGGCATACAACAATTTGATTTTGTCTATGTCATCGGGGATGCCTATGTGGATCATCCCTCCTTTGGACATGCCATCATAAGCCGCGTCCTTACCTCCAGAGGATATTCTGTGGGAATTATTTCCCAGCCGGATTACCGAAATCCCAAAAGTATTGCCATTTACGGGGCGCCCCGCTTGGGCTTTCTGGTGACGGCCGGAAATATGGATTCCATGGTAAATCATTATTCCGTTTCCAAAAAGCGCAGAGAAAAAGACGCTTATACCCCTGGGGGCGTTATGGGCCGCCGGCCGGATCACGCAACCATTGTCTATTGCAATATGATAAGGCGGATGTATCCCAAAGCTCCCATTCTAATCGGAGGGATTGAGGCCAGCTTAAGACGCCTGGCCCATTACGATTACTGGTCCGATAAGCTGAAGCCCTCGATTTTATTGGATTCCGGCGCAGATCTTTTGCTCTACGGCATGGGAGAACGCAGCGTTGTGGAAGTTGCAGAAGCGTTAGACAGCGGGCTTTCCATACAGGATATCACCTTTATAGACGGAACGGCTTACGTAACCAGGAAAAAAGAAGACATTTACGACGCCTTATTTCTTCCCGCGTTTTCGGAGCTGGTGAAGGATAAAAAAAATTACGCCAAAAGTTTTTATATGCAGTCCTGCAATACGGATCCTTTTTCCGGAAAACGCCTGGCGGAGGAATATGAAAACGGACGGTTTGTGGTGCAGAATCCGCCTGCAAAGCCTTTAAGCCAAAAGGAGATGGACCGGGTGTACGCCCTGCCTTATATGCGCGCGTATCATCCCAGCTATGAGGCGGCGGGAGGAGTGCCGGCGATTGAGGAAGTACGGTTTAGTCTGGTAAGCAGCCGGGGCTGCTTTGGAGGCTGTAATTTCTGCGCCTTGACCTTTCACCAGGGACGGATTATCCAGGCCAGGAGCCATGAGTCTATCTTAAAAGAAGCCGAGCAGATGGTATGGGAGAAGGACTTTAAAGGATATATCCATGACGTGGGAGGGCCTACCGCCAATTTCAGGACCCCGGCCTGCAAAAATCAGTTGTCCCGGGGCGCCTGTCCAAAGAAGCAGTGCTTATTCCCGGAACCTTGTAAAAATCTGGAAATTGATCATTCCGATTACCTTTCCCTTCTTCAAAAGCTGAGAAAGCTGCCCAATGTAAAGAAGGTCTTTATCCGTTCCGGCATTCGTTTTGATTACTTGATGTATGACAAAGACCAGAGGTTTCTGGAGGAATTGTGCAGGCACCATGTCAGCGGGCAGTTGAAAGTAGCTCCGGAGCATATTTCCGACGAGGTATTAAGCAAGATGGGAAAGCCCAAAGCCTCCGTCTACCGGCGATTTGCAAAGGCTTATGAGGATATGAATCAGCAATTAGACAAAAAACAGTATTTGGTTCCGTATTTGATGTCCTCCCACCCTGGCTCCACCTTAAAGGAGGCGGTAAAGCTGGCGGAATATCTGCGGGATTTAGGATATATGCCCCAACAGGTGCAGGATTTTTATCCTACTCCCTCCACCTTGTCCACCTGTATGTATTATACCGGGCTGGATCCCAGGACTATGAAGCCTGTATATACAGCGAAAAATCCCCATGAAAAGGCTATGCAGCGAGCCTTAATCCAGTACCGCAATCCCAAGAATTACGCCCTGGTGAAAGAGGCTTTAACCAAAGCAAATCGCACGGACTTGATTGGATACGACAAAAAATGCCTGATTCGTCCTCCAAAAGGCCAAAAGCCGGCAGCCCCGCCCACAGCCTCAAAGCCAAAAAAGAAAAAGACTATCCGCAACATTCACAAAAAGAAGGTGTAACCTATGCTGCAATATCAGATTCGGGAGAATGAAGCCGGGCAGCGTCTGGACAAATATTTGAAAAAACTGCTGAACCAGGCTCCCGGCAGCTTTCTCTACAAGATGCTGCGAAAAAAGAATATTGTCCTCAACGAAAAAAAAGCCGACGGCAGGGAAAAATTAAAATTCGGCGATACAGTGACTCTTTTTTTATCCCAGGAGACCATTGAAAAATTTCAAAAGCCTCTGGGGTCAGAGCAAGATACCACGGGAAAGTATCCGGTTACCAATTTAGAGATTCTATATGAATCTCAGGATTTTCTGGTTATCAATAAGCCTGCCGGTATGCTCTCGCAAAAAGCAAAGCCGGATGATATCTCGGCCAATGAATATATCATCGGCTATTTATTGGATTCTAAGGCCATTACAAGAGAAGAGCTGGCAACCTTTACCCCTTCTGTAGTGAACCGCCTGGACCGGAATACCCCGGGCATCCTGGCCGCCGGAAAAACCCTTAAGGGATTACAGCAAATGTCTTACATGCTGCAGCAGCGGAAGCTGGGAAAGTATTACGGCTGTCTGGCCCTTGGGGAGATTCAAAAGGAGCAGACCCTTCGGGACTGGCTAAAGAAAGACGAAAAGACGAACCGCGTTGCGGTGACTAAGGAAGCCCAAGAAGGCAGCGTTCCCATCTGCACCGTCCTTCGTCCCCAGAAAATCATTTCGGGATTCACCCTGCTTGAAGTGCAGCTGATCACAGGGCGTTCCCACCAGATCCGGGCTCATTTGGCCTCTTTGGGCCATCCCATTGTAGGAGATCCAAAATATGGAAATCCTGACGTGAACCGCAGATTCCGGGAACGCTGCCAGATTCACAGCCAGCTCTTATATGCCTGCCAGCTGGAGCTGCCAGATCAGACGGTTGTAAAGGCTCCGCTTCCCAAAAGCTTTCAGCGGGCCATGAAGGAGATACAAAGGAAGGAACGGATATGAAACTATATATGATGAGACATGGAGAAACAGACTGGAACAAGCAAGGACGCATCCAGGGGTCGGCGGATATTCCCTTAAACGATTACGGAATTGCCCTGGCAAAACAGACCCGGGAGGGGATGCAGGCAGAAGGCATTCATTTTGACCATGTGTTCACAAGCCCCTATGTCCGCGCCAAAGAGACGGCAAGGATTATCGGAGGAGTTGAGGAAGAAGCGTTACAGGTGCGGGAGAGTATAAGGGAAATGAGCTTTGGTTCCTTTGAAGGCGTCCGTCTCTCGGAAGTCCGCACCAATCCCAAATATCATGACTTTAACCTTTGCTTTGCAGATCCCGTTCATTATGTCCCTCAGGGGACGGCGGAAAGCTATGAAGAAGTATTTGCCCGCACCCGGAGATTTCTAAAAGAGGATATCCTTCCTCTGGAGGGACAATGCGAGGCGGCCTTGGTGGTATGTCACGGCGCCATTCTTCGGGCGTTCATTAGTATTATAGGAAGGCTTCCCTTAGAAGAGTACTGGAATATCCATCAGCCCAATTGCAGCGTTAATCTTGCCCAGGTATCCGGTGGAGAGATTACCATGATTAAGGAACGAGTGTTATATTATCATGGAGAGCATATGCGGGGAGGGATTCTCTGATGCCCACCTGGAATTCCAGGGGACTTCGGGGATCTACCCTGGAAGAATTTTTAAACCGTACCAATGAGAAGTATCTGGAAAACGGTCTGGCTTTGATTCAAAAGGTTCCTACCCCTATTACCCCCATCCGAATTGATAAAGAAAGCCGCCACATTACACTGGCGTATTTTGAACAAAAGAGTACGGTGGATTACATTGGAGCCGTCCAGGGTATTCCCGTATGCTTTGACGCCAAGGAGTGCCATACGGATACCTTTCCTCTGCAAAACGTCCACGAACACCAGATTGTTTTTATGGAAAATTTTGAAAAACAGGGGGGCGTTGCCTTTCTAATCCTATTTTTTTCCCATCGCAATGAATTCTATTATCTTCCCCACAAAAGGCTTATGGAATTTTGGGAAAGAGCAAAAAACGGCGGACGGAAAAGCTTCCGGTACGAAGAGCTGTCCCCGGAATTTTTTCTTCATTCCAGAGGCGGAGTTTTGGTTCCCTACTTAGAGGGGCTTCAACAGGACTTAGACGCCAGAGGTTGACAAGGTTTCGGAGTTTTTGTATAATGAGTGGAGTTTTGATTTTACATGGTAGCACATTGAAGTGACAAAATAAAAGGAGCAGTTATGATACAAAGCTTATTGCATACCCCGGAGGGAGTACGGGATATTTACAATCAGGAATGCGCCCGGAAAATGGAGCTGCAGGACCGTTTAAAACGTTTGATGGAACAGTACGGGTACGCGGCGATTCAGACCCCTACCTTTGAATTTTTTGATATATTTGGAAAAGAAATCGGAACCACGCCTTCCAAAGATTTATACAAATTTTTCGACCGGGAAGGGAATACCTTAGTACTTCGTCCGGATATCACCCCCTCCGTCGCCCGGGCCGTAACGAAATATTTTTCCCAGGAGGACATGCCCATCCGCCTGTGGTATCAGGGAAATACCTTTATTAACAACAGCAGCTATCAGGGCCGCTTAAAAGAGTCCACCCAACTGGGAGCTGAATTGATCGGAGACGATTCCGTGGATGCGGACGCCGAGATTATCTCTCTGGTAGTAAATGCATTAAAGGCCTCCGGATTGAAGGAGTTTCAGATTACCATTGGCCATGGGGATATTTTGAAAGTTTTGATGCAGGAGGCCAAGCTGTCTAAGGAGACTCAGGAAGAGCTTTTGGATTTGATTTCCAACAAAAACTTTTTCGGGGTGGAGGAGCTCATAAGCCCCCTTCCCATGGCGCCGGAATTGAGATCCCTCTTTGAATGTCTGGGGGTTCTCTATGATAACAACGGACAGCTTTTGGATGTCCTAAAGCTGGCAGAGCCGTATCCAAGGCTATGGGGGGCCGTCAAGCGGCTGGCGGTCTTGTATCAGGTTTTGGTCTATTATGGAGCGGATTCTTACGTCTCCTTGGAGCTTGGCACGATCAGCAGCTTTCATTATTATACAGGGATTATTTTTGCAGCTTATACCTTTGGGAGCGGAGAGCCTATTGTAAAAGGCGGGCGCTACGATGACCTTCTTCCTTTCTTCGGAAAACAGGCCCCTTCCATCGGCTTTGCCGTGGTGGTGGATCAGTTAATGGCCGCCTTGTCCCGGCAAAAAATAAATCTTCCTTTGCAGGAGGGCTGCCGTTGTATCATTTATACGCCCGACCGTTTGCAGGAGGCGGTAGCGGAAGCCACCGCTCTTCGGGAAAGGGGAGAGAAGGTGATGCTGTCCGTATGGCAAGAGGGCAGGACGAAAGAAGACTATGAGGCTTACGGAAAACGGTTTGGCTTGCAGGAACCTGTATTTTTCCAGTGAGACAGGAGGAAAATCATGAGATATTTGACATTTGCATTGGGAAAGGGGCGCCTTGCCAGACAAACGCTTGATACCTTTGAACAAATCGGCATTACTTGTCAGGAGATGAAGGATAAGGATACCAGAAAGCTGATCTTTGTTAATGAAGAGTTAAAGCTGCGTTTCTTTTTATCCAAGGGGCCGGACGTGCCTACCTATGTGGAATACGGAGCCGCCGATATCGGAATCGTAGGCAAGGATACGATTTTAGAAGAAAAGCGCAACATTTATGAGGTATTGGATCTTGGCTTCGGGAAGTGCAGAATGTGTGTCTGCGGGCCCAAGGACGCCCAAGAGCTCTTACAGCATCAAGAATTAATCCGGGTAGCCACTAAGTATCCCAATATTGCCAAGGACTATTTTTACAATAAAAAGCATCAAACGGTAGAAATCATTAAGTTAAACGGTTCCATTGAGCTTGCTCCTATTGTGGGGCTGTCCGAGGTCATTGTGGATATTGTGGAAACGGGCTCCACCTTGAAGGAAAACGGACTCCAGGTGTTGGAAGAAATTTGTCCCCTGTCCGCCCGAATGGTGGTAAATCAGGTGAGCATGAAGATGGAACATGAACGGATTTCTAAGATGATCATGGACTTAAAGAATTTACAGGAGGGCCTGGGAAAATGAGAATCTTGACATTGACAGAGGAAACGAAGCAGAACCTGAAAAAAGATCTTCTGAAACGCAGCCCCAACAGCTATCGGGAATATGAAGAGAAAGTGGGAGAGATCATAGAGGGGGTAAGAAAAGAGGGAGACAAGGCCGTTTTTTCTTACACAGAGCAGTTTGATCATGTCTCCCTTACCGGCGATTCGGTCCGTGTGACGGAGGAAGAATTTCAGGAAGCTTATGAGAAGGTAGATCCGAAGCTTTTAGACGTGATGCAAAAAGCCTTGGTGAATATCCGGGCATATCATGAAAAACAGCGGCAGTACAGCTGGTTTGACAGCAGAGAAGACGGCGTTTTGCTTGGCCAGAAGGTAACGCCTCTATCCAGCGTAGGCGTCTACGTACCGGGGGGAAAAGCTTCTTACCCTTCCTCTGTGCTGATGAACGTTATTCCGGCTAAGGTTGCCGGGGTAGAACGAATTGTTATGACAACTCCTTGCAGCCGGGAGGGAAAGGTGAATCCTGCCACACTTGCGGCAGCTAAGGAGGCAGGGGTGACGGAAATCTACAAGGTGGGGGGCGCGCAGGCCGTGGCGGCATTGGCCTTTGGAACTGAGAGCATTCCCAAGGTAGATAAAATCGTAGGTCCTGGAAATATTTATGTGGCCTTGGCCAAAAAAGCAGTGTTCGGCCATGTGAGCATTGATTCCATTGCCGGGCCCAGCGAGATTCTGGTATTGGCGGACGAGACTGCAAATCCCCGATTTGTGGCTGCAGATCTTTTATCCCAGGCGGAGCACGATGAATTGGCCAGCGCCATTTTAATTACCACCAGCGAGAAGCTGGCCCATCAGGTATCAAAAGAGGTGGATCTGTTTACGGAAGCCTTGTCCCGGAAGGCCATTATCAAAGCCTCTTTGGAAAACTATGGTTATATCTTGGTGGCACAGAACTTAAAGGAGGCTATAGAAGCCGCCAATGAGATTGCTTCCGAGCATTTGGAGATTCTCACAAAGGATCCCTTTGCCGTGATGCAAAAGATTAAAAATGCGGGGGCTATTTTTATGGGAGAATACTCCAGCGAGCCCTTGGGAGATTATTTTGCCGGCCCCAACCATGTACTGCCTACCAACGGAACCGCAAAGTTTTTCTCTCCCTTGGGAGTGGATGATTTCATAAAAAAGTCCAGTATTATTTCTTATTCGAAAGAAGCGTTGGAACCGATTTATCGGGATATTGCCCAGTTTGCAGCCTGCGAGCAGTTGACAGCCCACGCCAACTCCATCCAGGTGAGATTTGAAGGAGAAGACAGGAGAACAGAGCCATGCCAGAACGAAAATCACAAGTAACCCGCAAAACAAGAGAAACAGACATTAAGTTAAGCTTAAACTTAGACGGGCACTGCAATGCCCAGATAGATACGGGAATCGGTTTTTTTGATCATATGTTAGACGGCTTTACCCGTCACGGCATGTTTGATTTGACCCTTTCAGTGGCCGGGGATTTGATTGTAGACACCCATCATTCCATTGAAGATACAGGAATTGCCTTGGGAACCGCCATTCGAAAGGCCGTAGGCAATAAAAAGGGCATGAAACGGTATGGAAGCTGTATTCTGCCCATGGATGAAACCTTGGTATTGTGCGCCATAGATATTTCCGGGAGACCATATTTTTCTTTTGAGGGAACATTTCCTACGGAAAAAATCGGATATATGGATACGGAAATGATACGTGAATTTTTTTACGCTATCTCTTACAGCGCCATGATGAACCTGCATATGAAAATTCTCTCCGGAACCAACAGCCATCATATGGCGGAGGGGCTGTTTAAGGCCTTTGCCAAAGCTCTGGATGAGGCTACCCAGTTGGATCCCCGGATTACGGATGTACTTTCTACGAAAGGAAGCTTATAGGTGACAGTATGGAACATAAAGATTTGATCGCTTCAATTTACTTGAAACATGGACGAGCCGTGGCAGGGCCAAATTCAGAGGAAGTTATTGAGGATATTGATGAGCGGATTCGGCAGTACAATGACGTTGGAATTGACCGGCTGCTGATTTTTGACTTGTCCGACAGCGATCTGGAACACGAACGCCACTTGGGCATGATTAAAGAATGGAACCGGAGCATTCAGCTGCCGGTATGCGGCGGAGGCAGGGTCAACCGCCTGGAGGATATCAAAAAGCTTCTGTATGCCGGATGTAAACAAGTAATGCTCAACGGATCCCGATCAGATGCGGCCGCCTTGGCTAAGGAGGGATGCCAGAGATTCGGAAAGGAAAAGCTTGCCTTGTCTTTAAACAATGTGGACATTCTGTTTAAGCACAAGGACGCTATGGAAGAAAGTATTTCTGAGATGATTATCATCAATGAGGATATTGTGGATTCTGTCAGCAATGTGACCGACATCCCCTCGATTGTGATGCAGGAGCAATATGACCGAACGCGTTGGACGAAGCTGCTTCAACGAGAGCATGTCCGGGGCATCTTCGGTGATTATTTGAATCAAGTGGATACCGACGTGATGAAGTTAAAAGCTGAGCTGTCGGAACAGGGGATTGATACCAGGCAATTTGAATCGGCATTGGATTTTAACACGTTTAAGTTGAATTCCGACGGTATGATACCGGTGATTGTCCAGGAGTATCAGACCCAGGAGGTGCTGATGCTGGCCTATATGAATCAGGAAGCCTTTGAGCACACCATTGCATCCGGTAAAATGACGTATTACAGCCGCAGCCGGAAGCAGCTTTGGGTAAAGGGAGAGACCTCCGGCCACTACCAATACGTGAAGAGCTTGACCCTGGATTGTGATAACGACACGATTCTTGCAAAGGTTTCGCAGGTGGGAAATGCCTGCCATACCGGCGCTTCTAGTTGTTTCTTCCAGGAGCTTGTGAAAAAAGATTATGTGGTGAAAAATCCCTTAAAGGTATTAGAGACCGTCTATGGGGTCATTGCAGACCGCAAGGAGCATCCCAAAGAAGGTTCCTATACCAATTATCTGTTTGAAAAAGGGATTGATAAAATTCTAAAGAAGGTGGGAGAGGAAGCCACAGAGATTGTAATTGCCGCAAAAAATCCGGATGCAGAGGAAATCAAGTATGAAATTTCAGATTTCTTATACCATGTGATGGTGTTGATGGTGGAAAAAGGCGTTACATGGGAGGATATTTCTCAGGAGTTGGCGCAGAGGTAGAGAGGGATTTTTCTCTTTGGAGACGGACGACAATCCAGGGCCGCTATTCCTTTACAAACGCGGGTAACACTACGGCGAACTAACTGCTAACTACGACTATGGGATTCAGGAGAGCCTTCATCCCAAGTCTTCGTAAGCAGTGGATTTCGCCTTCGTTAAGAGCACCCTGGAATGTTTGTAAAGGAATAGCGGCCCTGGATTGTCTGGGTATCGAAAGATAAAAATAGCTGAGTGGGGGTGCTGTTAAGTGTAATGGGGGGCGGCTACGTGTAGTTTATTGCCAAGTGGATGGGGGAATTGTTGTCATAAAATATTGTTCTGGACATACATTTTAGTAAGAAAGACAATAGAGTTTACATAATTCAATTATGTAAACCATTGGAGTGTTTATGACGACGAATACATTGGAAGAGCGGAGGCGTTATATTAATCAGATTAAGGCTTCTTTTCAGGAACCGGGAAAATCGAATCAGTATCAGGACGTTGCGCCGGGCGGGGAGGATATGGTTCCTGCAATGGGGTATTTTAAGCTGCGGCTTTTGATTGCGGCTGCGTTGTTTGCAGCATTTGTGTATTGTGATAAGAATCATGTGAGCGTTTATACATATACTACGGATAAAATGTGCGAATATATCCAGGCGGATATGGATACGGAGCAGATTCTGGAGGCTATGAAAAAGCTGCCTTAAACTTGCGTTTTTATCATACATCGGTTATACTTGTACATGAATTTAACCAACCGAGTATAAGGAGATTATATGATAAAACCAGCATTATCGGACGAGATTTTACTGTCCGTGGACAAACCGGCCCGTTATTTGGGCAATGAAGTGAATATGATAAAAAAAGACCCTTCCCAGGTGGAACTTCGGGGGGCTATGTGCTTTCCGGATGTGTACGAGATCGGCATGTCTCATTTGGGAATCCAGATTTTATATGACATGTTCAATCGCCGGGAGGATATGTATTGTGAACGGGTCTATTCCCCCTGGCCGGATCTTCATAAGATCTTAAAAGAGCAGGAGATTCCTCTGTTTACCTTAGAGACTCAATCTCCGGTGCGTGATTTGGACTTTTTAATGATTACCATTCAATATGAAATGTGCTACACCAATATTTTACAGATTCTGGACTTAAGCCAGATTCCCCTGTCTGCCAGTGAGCGGGGAGAAAATGACCCCATTGTGATTGGCGGGGGACCTTGTACTTATAATCCGGAGCCCTTAGCGGAGTTTTTTGATTTATTTTATATTGGAGAAGGGGAGACCCAGTATGATACTTTGTTTGCGATATACAAGAAGTGTCGTGAAAGGAAGTGCAGCCGCCAGGAATTTTTAGAGGAAGCGGCGAAAGTTCCTGGTATTTATGTGCCTTCCTTATATGAGGTAACATACCATGAAGATGGCACAATTCTTTCATTTTCTCCAAAAGTAGACGGGATTCCTGCAAAAATTAAGAAGGAAATTGTCATGGACTTGGATCATACCAGCTATCCCACTAAGCCTCTGGTTCCTTTTTTAAAAATCACCCAGGACCGTGTGGTACTGGAAATCCAAAGAGGGTGTATCCGGGGATGCCGATTCTGTCAGGCAGGCATGATTTACCGTCCTACCAGAGAACGAGGGTTAGAGCAGCTAAAAGAATGGGCCAGAGAGATGTTAAGGAGCACCGGGCACGAAGAGATTTCTTTAAGCTCCTTAAGCTCCAGTGATTATTCCCGCCTTCCGGAGCTTACGTCCTTTTTGCTGGAAGAATGCCGGGGACGGGGAATTAATATTTCCTTGCCGTCTTTGCGTATTGACGCTTTTTCTCTGGATGTGATGAGCAAGGTGCAGGATGTGAAAAAAAGCAGCCTGACCTTTGCGCCGGAGGCAGGCTCTCAGCGTCTTCGGGACGTGATCAACAAAGGCCTTACAGAAGAAGCCATATTGGAAGGGGCAAAGGAGGCCTTTGAGGGAGGCTGGCAGAAGGTGAAGCTCTACTTTATGTTAGGGCTTCCTACTGAAACGGAAGAGGACCAAAAAGAAATCCCCCGTCTGGCAGAAAAAATTGCAACCTGTTATTACGAGATTCCCAAAGAGCAGCGTAACGGTAAATGTCAAATTACCATCAGCACTTCCTTTTTTATTCCCAAGCCTTTTACCCCCTTCCAGTGGGCCTCCATGTGTCCAAGACAGGAGTATTTGGCCAGGGCAAAGACCGTAAATGACGAGCTGAAGCTTCAGAAGAACAAAAAGAGCTTAAAGTATCAATGGCATGAAGCTGACGTTACGGTACTAGAAGGCGTCTTTGCAAGAGGAGACCGCCGGGTGGCGAAGGCTCTTAAGCTTGCTTACAAGAAAGGCTGTATCTTTGACGCCTGGACGGAATTTTTTGACAATGAAAAATGGATGGAAGCCTTTGACGAGGCGGGAATTTCCATAGATTTTTACAATATCAGGAAGCGAAGCATGGATGAAGTCCTTCCCTGGGATTTTATTGACTGCGGCGTATCCAAAGAATTTTTAAAACGAGAGTGGGACAAGGCCCAGGCAGGTATTGTGACCCCTAATTGCCGTAAAAGCTGCTCCGGCTGCGGCGCGCTACAATTTGAAGGAGGTGTGTGCCTTGAAAATCAGGATTAAGTTCCGTAAATATGGGATGATGCGCTTTATCGGCCACCTGGATATGATGCGCTATTTCCAGAAGGCAATGCGCAGGGCCAACATTGACATCGCGTATTCTGAAGGGTTCAGCCCCCATCAGATTATGTCCTTCGCAGCCCCCTTAGGAGTAGGTATTACCAGCGATGGAGAATATTTGGATATAGAAGTGCATAGTTCCAAAAGCTCAAAAGAATCTTTAAGAGCTTTAAATGAAGTTATGGTAGAAGGGGTTCAAGTTACAGAATATAAGCGTTTGCCGGACGCTGCGCCAAATGCCATGTCCTCTGTGGCGGCCTCCGCTTATACCGTACAGTTCAAAGAGGCCATTCAAAATCCCTTTTCCCTTTCGGCGCTTCAAGAAGCCCTTCATGGTTTTTATGATTGTCAGGAAGAGATAGTTGTGACAAAACAAACGAAGAAAAGCCAGCGTACCATTGACTTGAAGCCCTTCATCTATGAACTTGAAGGGATTGAGGAAGAGAATCCAGGATTCTTTTTGAAATTATCTGCCGGAAGCGGAGATAATATTAAACCAGAACTTGTACTGAAGGCTTTTTTTGATTATTTGAATCAGAATCATTGGAAGATTTATTGGGATGATTGCAGCAGGGACTTGCAAATCCACCGTTTGGAAGTATATGCCAGGGATGACAGCGGAGGGTTTCTTCCTTTGGGAGCGGCGGGAGAAGATATTTGTTAGATGAGACGACGGGAAAAGGAATGAGAGAACGTATGGGGCAGCGGCTGATTATTACAGATTTAACAAGAAATCAGAAAGAATATATCGTCTGTGGTTTCTTTGAGGGAAACCGTATGCTGGAGGTTACCTCCCAGCCAAAATCAGAGATTTCAGAAACCTCCGCCGCTTTTGCAGATGTTAAAAAACAGGGCGGCAAGAGTCTATTAGGGAATATTTATGTAGGGCGGGTAAAGGATGTAGTAAAAAGCTTAAACGCCGCTTTTATAGAAATTGCTCCCGGTGTTCCCTGCTATTATCCCTTGGAGGAATTGGTCAATCCCGTGTTTGTAAAAAAGGGCAAAAGTTCCGGGTTGGTTCAGGGAGACGAGCTTTGCGTTCAAGTAGAACGGGAAAGCATGAAGACCAAGCCGCCGAAGGTTACCACAAATTTGAATTTTACCGGAAAATATCTGGTTCTGACTACCGGAAACCGTTCCCTTGGAATCTCCAAAAAGCTGCGGCAGGACACCAGAAGCCATCTTAAGGAACTCTTAGAGGCGGTGAAGCCTTCCCAGTTTGGCCTTGTGGTAAGGACCAACTGTAGGGACGCCAGGGATGAAGAGATTTTGGAAGAACTGGCTCATTTGAAACAAGAAGCGCAAAAGATACTGGAGCGCGCCAGATATCAGACTTGTTTTTCCTGCATGAAATACCAGGAACCGGAATTTATCCGGGTGTTGCGGGACGCTCCATCCAAAGATCTGGAAAAAATTGTAACGGATGATGAAGTATTATATCAGAGAATTTATCATTTTTTAGAAGAACATCAGCCAGAAGATTTAGAGAAACTGACTTTTTATAAGGATGAAATGCTTTCCTTAAGCAAATGCTATAGTCTTGAAGTAAAACTGGAAGAAGCGTTAAAAGAGCGGGTTTGGCTGAAATCCGGGGGATATCTGGTGATTCAGCCCACGGAGGCTATGACGGTAATCGACGTGAATTCCGGAAAGAGTATCGGAAAAAAGGACGTGCAGAAAGCTTATCTGAACGTAAACCTGGAAGCCGCTAAGGAAATTGCCTTTCAGATGCGGCTTAGGAATCTTTCCGGTATTATCCTGGTGGATTTTATTGATTTAATTTCACGGGAAGATCAAAAACACTTAATGGAAATCTTAAGGCAGTTTACCAGAAACGATCCCATTCCGGTTCAAGTAGTAGATATCACTAGGCTGAATCTGGTTGAAATGACCCGGAAGAAGGTAAAGAAAAGCTTAAGAGAGCAATTCATGTAAAGAAAATCCCGCATTATTGAATCGAATACAGATTAGAGGTTTACATAAATTTATTACGTAAACCTAAGGAGCTTTTATGAAGGAAAAACGAAGGGAAAAGGCCGCAGCCATCAACTGTGAAAGCTGCGCCAATTACTGTTATGAGGACGAATATGAATGTTATACCTGTATGGTAAATCTGGATGAAGATGAATTCTCCCGGTTTTTAACCGGTTCTTTTAGAGACTGTCCCTATTATCGCCTGGATGATGAATATAAAGTGGTAAGGCATCAGATGTAATGCGGCGATGGCGTGTAAAAACAGGGAAATTCCGGCAAAATAAATGTTGACGAATCCTAGATTTCATGCTATGATACAACGGTATGCCGCACAGCGAGGTTTCAAAGTCTGCCTATGCAGCACCGCAGCTGGCGAGTAATGATAATAGGAGGTGCCATATGTACGCAATTATAGCAACAGGCGGAAAACAGTACAAAGTATCCGAAGGCGATATCATTACCATTGAGAAGCTTGGTTTGGAAGTGGATGAGAAGGTTACTTTTGACGATGTGTTAGCCGTCAGCAACGATTCTTTGAAGGTTGGAGCAGATGTAGCCAACGCAACGGTAGAGGGTTCTGTCGTAGCCAACGGCAGAGGTAAGAAAGTGATTGTCTATAAGTACAAGAGAAAGACTGGCTATCATAAGAAGAACGGCCACAGACAGTCCTTCACCAAGGTTAAGATTGACAAGATTAATGGCTGATTGATAGGGAACTGTTATGATTCATGTAACGATTTACAAGAAACATGATCAAGAATATGAAGGATTTGACAGTGTCGGACATGCCGGTTATGCCCCGGCGGGAGAGGATATTGTATGTGCAGGCGTTTCCGCGCTTGTATTAAATACCGTGAATTCCATAGAAGCTTTTACCCATGACAAATATGAGTTGAAGACAAAAGAGGAATCCGGCCTTATTTCTTTCCGGTTTCAGGGAGTGGTTTCCGATGCAGGAAGACTTCTTATGAAGTCATTGTTTTTGGGCTTACAGGGAATACAGGAATCTTATGGCGACGAATATATTTCGTTTTTATACAAGGAGGTGTAAGCGTATGCTGAATATGAATCTTCAATTTTTTGCACATAAAAAGGGAGTTGGTTCTACCAAGAACGGCAGAGATTCCGAATCTAAGAGATTAGGTGCGAAAAGAGCTGACGGACAATTCGTAAAAGCTGGAAATATCTTATACAGACAGCGGGGAACTAAGATCCATCCTGGTGTCAATGTTGGAAGAGGCGGAGACGATACCTTATTTGCTAAGGTAGACGGCGTTCTTAGGTTTGAGCGCAAGGGAAGAGACAAAAAGCAGGCTTCCGTATATCCAGTAGCAAGCAACGAATAATAAGACTTGATAGACTCGACTGTTTCAGCCGGGTCTATTGTGTTTTTTGCTGTAGAAAAATTGTCTGATTTAAGTTACTGTAAAGGGAATAAACAGTAAGGATCCTGGCGATTTTTCCAAAAGAGAGGTGAAACCATGTTTGCAGACAGTGCAAAGATTATCATAAAGTCAGGGCGGGGCGGAGATGGACATGTCTCTTTTCGCCGGGAGAAATATGTTCCCAACGGCGGACCAGACGGCGGCGACGGCGGAAACGGAGGAGACATCGTATTAGAAGTAGATCCGGGACTGAATACCCTGGTGGATTTTCGTCACAGGAGAAAATTCGCCGCTGAAAACGGAGAACCGGGAGGAAAACGCAACTGCCATGGCAAAAACGGCGCGGATCTGGTATTAAAGGTTCCTGCGGGAACCATTCTTCGGGATGCGGCCACGGATAAAGTAATTGCCGATATGTCCGGAGGAAACACGAGACAAATCATCTTAAAAGGCGGAAGAGGCGGAATGGGGAACCAGCATTTTGCCACTGCCACGATGCAGGCGCCGAAATATGCCCAGCCTGGCCAGTCTTCCATTGAGCTGGAAGTGCGTTTAGAGCTTAAAGTGATAGCGGACGTAGGTTTGGTAGGCTTTCCGAATGTGGGAAAATCCACGTTTTTATCCAGAGTTACCAATGCCAGGCCAAAGATTGCCAACTATCATTTTACAACATTGAACCCGAATCTGGGGGTTGTGGATTTAGACCAGGGACAGGGGTTTGTGATTGCCGATATTCCGGGATTGATTGAGGGCGCTTCCCAGGGGGTAGGCTTAGGCCATGAATTCTTAAAGCATATTGAACGCACGAAGGTCATGATCCATATGGTGGACGCAGCGGCTACAGAAGGCAGGGATCCTGTGGCAGATATTTATGCTATTAATAAAGAACTGGAAGCTTATAATCCAAGCCTTTTGGAAAAGCCTCAGGTAATTGCCGCCAACAAAATAGACGCGATCTATGATGAACAGGAGAGCTTTCTGCCCAGATTAAAGGAAGAGTTTGAACCGAAAGGAATCTCTGTGATTCCCATTTCCGCTGTCAGCGGCCAGAACTTAAAGGATCTTCTGTATCACGTCAATCAGCTTCTTTCTACTGTGGATGATACGCCGGTTGTGTTTGAACAGGAATTCTTTCCAGAGCTTACGGCATTTCAGAATGAACCTTATACTGTGGAATATGATGAAAAAGAAGACGTTTATGTAGTGGAAGGACCTAAAATTGAAAAAATGCTGGGATATACCAATATAGATTCGGAAAAGGGATTTCTGTTTTTTCAAAAATTTCTCAAAGAACAGGGGATACTGGAATCATTGGAACAGGCGGGCATAGAAGAAGGAGATACGGTCCGTATGTACGGGTTGTCCTTTGATTACTATAAATAAAAAGATACCATGTGATGCAAGTTATTACATGAAGGAGGAAATACTGATATGACAAGTAAACAGCGAGCCTACTTAAAAGGGCTTTCTACCCATTTGACGCCTATTTTTCAAGTGGGAAAGGCAAGTTTAACACCTGAATTTTCCATGGCGGTGGATGAAGCGCTGGAAAAAAGGGAATTGATCAAACTGTCTGTACTAAAAAACTGCTTTGACGATCCTGGTGAAATAGCAGAGACCTTGGCGGGACGTACGCATTCGTCGGTCGTCCATGTCATCGGCAAAAAAATTATTTTATACCGTCCTTCCAAAAAGGATCCGAAAATTCAACTGCCAGGGTAACGGAGGTGCGTCCTGTGAATGAAAAACAAAAAAGAACCGGCATTATGGGCGGAGCGTTTGATCCCATTCATTACGGGCATTTATTGATTGCTGAAAATGCAGCCGCCCAATATCAACTGGATCAGGTTATTTTCATTCCCAGCGGGCATTCGCCCCATAAAACCAAACAGCATATGACGGAAGCGGCTCATCGCTGCGAAATGATACGCCTTGCCATTTGGGACAATCCTTGCTTTGACTTATCCCTGTTTGAGATTCATTCCACCGGTATCAATTATACGTACCGGACCTTGGAAGGGCTGAAGGAACAATATTCCAAGGACATGTTTTTTTTCATCATGGGAGGAGATTCTTTGCAGGATTTCAGCCATTGGAAGTACCCCAGAAGAATTCTGGACGCCTCCTGCATTTTGGCGGCGGTACGGGATGATGTAGACGGCAGTAATTTTGAACAGCAAAAGGATGAGCTGAACGCCTGGTATGGCAGAGAACGGATCTTTCGGCTGAATACCCCAAACGTTTCCGTATCTTCCAAAATTATCCGGGAGAGAGCAGGAAGCGGGAGAACGATACGTTATATGCTGCCGGAACCGGTAAGACATTATATCATGGAACATCAACTATACGACGGAACGGCTAAGGCCGGACTGTAATATAAGGAATCAGCCATATGAAACGAATAGATATTGAGAAAAAGCTTCGGAAAGAATTAGATAAAGAACGTTATCGCCATACCATGGGGGTGATGTATACCGCCGCCTCCCTGGCTATGGCCCATGGAGGAGACGTGGAAAAAGCCATGACGGCGGGACTGCTTCATGACTGTGCAAAATGTATCCCCAATGATAAAAAAATGCAGCTTTGCATCAAAAATAAAATCGAGATTACCCCCTATGAACAAAGAAGCCCTTTCTTACTTCATGCAAAATTAGGGGCATATCTAGCCAGAGAGCAGTATGGGATTAAGGATCTGGAAATTCTCCATGCCATTAAAGTGCACACCACAGGCGCCCCCTACATGAATCTCTTGGACAAAATCATTTATATAGCCGATTATATTGAACCAAATCGTGATAAAGCGCCGGATCTGCCTAACGTGAGAGTGGCAGCCTTTCAGGACTTAAATGAAACCATGAAGATCATCTTAGAAGATACCCTGGAGTACTTAAAGGAAGGAAAAGGGGGAGAGCTTGATCCTATGACAGTAAAAGCTTATGAGTATTTCACTCGAAGCAATCAGGAAGAAGAGTGAAAGAGTGAGAGTCAGGAGGTAGAAATGACAGAATCAAGAGAATTAGCCAAAGCTGCCTGTAATGCCTTAAATGAGAAAAAGGCAGAGGATATCCGTATCATTGATATCAGTGAAATATCCGTTTTGGCGGATTACTTTATTATTGCAAACGGTACGAATCCAAACCAAATACAGGCTATGGTAGACGCTGTGGAAGAGGCGTTGTCAAAAATTGGCCATTCGGCAAAACAAATTGAAGGAAACCGCCAATCCAGTTGGGTATTGATGGACTATGGCGATATCATTGTCCATGTATTTTCCCGGGAGGACCGTCTGTTCTATGACTTAGAGCGTATCTGGCGGGATGGGAAAGCATTGGATATGGATTCCCTATAAACCTGCGGGTGGATCCTGCAGGCTCTAAAGCCCCATTGACATTTGAAATGCCAGTGAGGCTTTCTTTTCTTGTATGATTGGCCCGTCACAGTCCGCCGGGGGATTTCCCTTAGGAGAAGAAGCGGAAAATGCCAAATACTTTTCCAAGAATCTCTACCTGATCTACAATAATCGGATCCATGGTATCATTTTCCGGCTGCAGGCGGTAATGCCCCTCTTCCTTAAAAAATGTTTTAACGGTGGCGGAGTCCTCCACCAAGGCTACCACCATATCCCCGTTTTGTGCATCGGACTGTTTCTGCACCAGAATATTGTCTCCGTCAAAAATCCCGGCATTTATCATGCTTTCCCCTTTGACTTTCAGCATGAAGGTCTCTGCATTGGGCATGTATTCCGCTGGAATTGGGAAGTAATTCTCTATGTTTTCTACAGCCAATAAAGGCTGGCCGGCTGCCACGCGCCCGATTAAGGGAACGTTTACTACCTCCCGCCTTAACAGGTTAAAGTTGTCGTCAATAATCTCAATCGCCCTGGGCTTTGTGGGATCTCTGCGGATGTATCCGTTCTTCTCCAATGTCTCTAAGTGAGAGTGGACAGAAGAGGTTGACTTTAGATGAACCGCTTCACAAATATCCCGTACAGCCGGAGGATATCCTTTATTTAAGATTTCACTTTTTATGAATTCCAAAATCTCCCGCTGTTTTTCGCTAATCTTTCCGTATGCCATAAAAATCCTCCTTACAATGATACACTTAATATTGTTGTCTTACCTGTTTTTCACCTGCCGTATATCAATTATAAGTATAGCACACATATAGGAAGAAAGTAAACATATATTCGAAAATTTGTTCGTTTTTTTGCTTTCCTGTTTTTAAATGCAAATTTCATGGATTATGTTTTTTCGGCAAATGCTGTTGTTTTTTGCAGCGTTTTTGACTATAATAGAGAGTGCGGGTAAGGAGAGAAGAGAGTATGCTTAGATTTTTATATGTAATATTTATGAATTTATTCCGGGCGCCCTACATGATTCCCAAGATGCGGTACCAGGCGAATCACCCGGAAAAGTATTCTGAATTAAAGCGTTACAATTTGGTGCGTCATGCAATTACCTTAATGAAGCGCAGCGGACGGATTCATACCCGTTCTTATGGGGAAGAAAATCTTCCCAGTGAAGCCGGGTATGTGATGTATCCCAATCACCAGGGAAAGTACGATGCCTTAGGGATTATGATTTCTCACAAAGAGCCTTGCTCCTTTGTGATGGACAAGAAGAAATCACACACCCTTCTGGTAAGCGAGATCGTTGACCTTGTGCAGGGAAAGCGTATGGATATTCATGATGTGCGTCAGGCTATGACCGTTATCAATGAGATTTCCCATGAAGTGAAGGACGGAAGGAAATATATTGTTTTTCCGGAGGGAGGCTATGAATTCAATAAAAAGAACAGCATGGGAGAGTTTAAGCCCGGAAGCTTCAAGTGCGCGGTAAAAGCCAAGGCCCCCATCGTTCCGGTGGCTTTGATTGATTCTTACAAGGTATTCAACAGCTTTTCCTTTGGAAAAGTGACAACCCAGGTACATTTTCTGAAGCCTCTTTATTATGAAGAATATAAGGGGTTACGGACGGTAGATATTGCAGAGATTGTGAAAAAACGGATCGCTGAGGTTTTGGCGCAATACAGTTTTGCAAAGCTTTATTGAGAATGGGAGGGCATATATGAAAGATTTTTTAATTGTAGTCGACATGCAAAAGGATTTTATTGACGGGGCTCTTGGCACCAAAGAAGCGGAAGGAATTGTTTTACGGGTTGTGGAGCTGGTGAAAAATTTTCCGGGGGAGATTCTTTTCACCAGAGATACCCATACAAAGGATTATTTGTCTACGGCGGAAGGGAAAAAGCTTCCGGTAGAGCACTGTATTTTGGGAACTGCAGGATGGGAGCTTCATCCTGCGTTAGAGAAAATCCGAAAGGACAAAGAGCTGCCAGTGTTTGACAAAGGGACCTTTGGCTCCAAAGAATTGGCCCTTTATTTGCAGGAAAAACAAGAAGCCTGCGGGATTTCATCCATAACCTTATGCGGTCTTTGCACCGATATTTGTGTGATTTCCAATGCTTTGCTCATCAAAGCATTTGTGCCGGAAGTACCGGTTCGGGTTTTTGCGTCCTGTTGTGCAGGCGTTACCCCAAAGAGCCATGAAAATGCTCTGGAAGCCATGAGCATGTGTCAAATTGACGTGATAAAGGAGTAATCTTATGAAATTTGTAATACAGCGAGTATCAGAAGCATCTGTCGCCATTGAAGGAAAAATTGCAGGAGAAATACAACAGGGATATCTGGTTTTCATTGGAATTTCAAAGGAAGATTCCAAAGAGATCGCCGATAAAATGATTCGTAAGCTTATTGGCCTTCGTATTTTTGAAGACGAAAACGGAAAGACAAATCTGGCTTTGAAGGACGTTTCGGGCCAATTATTGTTAATTTCCCAATTCACCTTATATGCAGATTGTAAAAAAGGCAACCGTCCCTCCTTTATCAATGCCGGGGGCCCAGAAGAAGCCCAGGAATTATACGACTATATTGTTGCATCATGCAAAAACGAAGTCTCCGTGGTTCAAACCGGCGAATTCGGTGCAGACATGAAGGTGTCCTTATGCAATGACGGGCCCTTTACCATTGTGCTGGATTCCCAGCAGTTATCGTAACAAAATAAGTGTCCTGAGAGAGTGGAATAAGTACATATCTATCAGTTCGCGAAATGTTGATTTTGCGAACTGATAAGGAGGTTTTTATGGAATACACCCAACAAATCAATTTGGAAAACAAACGTAAGCTGAACCTTCTATTAAAAGAGCTTCCTAAATTCTGCAGTGATTATTTCAGATATTTAGATACCAGGAATACATCCTCCAGAACGCGGTTGGCATATGCCTATGACCTGCGGTTATTTTTTCAGTTTATACAACAAAACAATCCGGTTTATAAGGACAAGGCGATGCATGAGATTCCCATTTCTCTGTTAGATCAGCTGACCTCCACGGATATTGAAGAATACCTGGCGTATTTATCCTTTTATGAAAATTTGGAGGGAACGGAAAAAACCAATGGGGAAAAAGGAAAAGCCAGAAAATTATCGGCCCTTCGCACCATGTACAACTACTTCTACAAAAAGGAATTTATTACTACCAATCCCCCCTCTATGATTGAAACGCCAAAGAAGCACAAAGAAAATATTGTTCATTTAGATAAGGATGAGGTTGCCGATTTGATTACCGCCGCGGAAAGCGGAAGCTCTATGACGGCCAAGCAGCTGGCTCTTCATGAGAAAACAAAATACCGGGATACTGCTATCCTGACGCTTCTTTTGGGAACCGGGATACGTGTATCGGAATTGGTGGGCTTGGATGTAAAAGATGTGAATTTTAAATATCAATGCATCCGTGTAGTCCGGAAAGGCGGAAATGAATCTACCGTTTATTTTGGGGATGAAGTATCTGCCGCGCTGCTGGAATATTTGGAATTGGAACGGGATAAAATTGCGGAAAAATCAAGCCAGGAGCATGGGGAAGCCTTGTTTTTATCCTTAAAATATACCCGTCTAACTACTCGCGCCGTGGAGAAGCTGGTAAAAAAATACAGTGGGGCTGCGAATATAAATAAAAAAATTACCCCTCATAAGCTGCGAAGTACCTACGGTACAAATTTATATAAAGAAACCGGCGATATCTATCTGGTAGCCGACGCCTTAGGGCATAAAAGCGTGGAAACTACCAGGCAGCATTACGCAGCGACGGACGATGAACGCCGCCGTCTGGCAGGAAGCTTTTCCGGCAGTATTTTTCAAAAGCATCAAAAAGAAGGAGACACGTCCCCCTAATCTCACGTGTCTCCTTTCAATTAAATGCGTATTTTATTTAAATGCTTATTCCATTCTAAAGACTTCCCAGCTTACGCAGTTCTAAACACTTCAATATGAGATCTACGCAGCCTTCGATTCCAAACTGGCTGCTGTCTAAAGAAAGATGATAACTTCTGCTGTCGCCCCACTTTTTGCTGGAATAATAATTATAATAGCTTGCACGTTTTTTATCCGTCTTATGCATCATATCCCGGGCCTTCTCCGGAGTCCAGCCATACGTATCCGCTAAATGTTTCATACGGAATTCTTCGGAAGCGTGTACAAATACGCTCAGGCAGTTTTTATATTCCGATAAAGCATAGTCCGCGCACCGTCCTACAATAATGCAGGATTCTTTTTCAGCCAAATTTTTAATGCTGTCAAACTGTGCCAGAAAAACTTTATGATTCAGCGGCATATCTAAATAGGAAGACGCCGTATAACCGCTGACGGAATATGTATCCATAACCAGGGAATATAAAAAACTATTGGTGGGCTTTTCATCATGATTATGAAAAATCTCTTCACACAAACCGCTTTCCTTTGCTGCCAACTGTAAGAGTTCTTTGTCGTAACACTTGATTCCCAGACGTTCGGAAAGCATTCTTCCAATATCCATCCCCCCGCTTCCATACTCTCGTCCAATTGTAATTACATAATTACCCATAGTAAATCCCACCTTTCCAGTTCAAACACTTTTATATTATTGTCATTATACCATAAATATCTTTAAATGTATATACAATTTCTAAAGCTTTTTCTTCAGAAGCTCCTGGAAATATTCCGGCAGCGGAGCCTCAAATTCCATATATGCTTTGGTAGCAGGATGGATAAAGCCAATTACCATGGCATGGAGGGTTTGGCCTTTTAAATGAAAGGGATTCTTTCCGCTGCCATACAGCGTATCTCCCAAAAGAGGATGGCCGATACTGGCCATATGAACCCGAATTTGGTGGGTTCTTCCCGTTTCCAGACGAAATTCCATATACGTGTGCTGAGCAAAGCGCTGTAATACCTTATAATGCGTGACAGCCGGTTTTCCATTCTTTTCATTAACGGCCATTTTTTTTCGTTCTGTGGGATGGCGTCCGATGGCGCCTTCGATCCGGCCCGCATCTTCCTTTACCCGTCCCAGGACAATTCCACGATAACATCGTGTAACGGTATGTTCCTTAATTTGTTGGGCGATACACAGATGAGCCGTATCATTTTTACAGACAATCAGGGCTCCTGTGGTATCCATATCAATGCGGTGTACGATTCCGGGCCGAATCTCTCCATTGATACCGGAAAGACTGTCTTTACAATGATGCAGCACAGCGTTTACCAGTGTGCCGCTAAAATGCCCGGCGGAAGGATGCACTACCATGCCCTTGGGCTTATTTACAATCAGCACGTCAGAATCTTCGTATAAGATAGCAAGCGGAATGGCCTCCGGCAGCACGGCAATTTCTTGAGCCTTGGGAATTGTGACAGATATGGTATCCCCCGGTTCTACCCGGTAACTGGCTTTTGGGAGGCCGCCGTTGACCAGTACCTGCTCCTCCCGAATAAGCTTTTGAAAAAAAGACCGGGACTGCTCTGTATAGATAGAAGCAAGATATTTGTCTAAGCGCTCTCCTCCATCGGTAATTGTGGCTTCAAATTGCTGTTCCATTACGCTTCCTCTTTTCTCTTACCAGGCCAAATGCGATTGAAATCTTCCTCTTTGTAATAGAACAAAAATAACAGGACCAATAGGATGACAGAACAGGTCACGTAAATATCCGCCACATTAAAAATGGGGAAATGAATCAATTCAAAATAGAAGAAATCTACCACATATCCCAGCCGCATCCGATCGATAAAATTACCAACAGCTCCCGCCAGAAGGAAAATAATCAGCCACCGCAAAGGGGAAAAGCGCTGTTCCAGGGGAAGATGGAAAAATAACCAACACAAGAAAAGAAATACAATCACCGTGGTAATCGCAAGAATCGCCTTTTGTCCCTGGAATATCCCAAATGCCGCCCCCCGGTTCTCCAGATATTGAAGACGAAATACGCCCTTCCAGAGAATAAGGTCGCTTCCGCCCTTTTCAGGAGATAAGTGAAGCACAGCCAGATATTTTGTTGCCTGATCCAGTGCTGTAAGCAGAATCACGCAAATCAGGAGCGTAACAGTATTTTTAACTTTTTGATTCATAAGCTGCCTCCCCTTAAGTAAAAAGGTATTGAATTCCCTCTAATATTTGTACATCCGTCAGCTCTTTTGTGATGTAAGCTTTTCCGGGACGCTCCAAAAGAATAAATTTCACCCTTCCGGATTCCATTTTTTTGTCCAGCTTCGTAACGGCCAGTACATCTTCCGGGGTAAATTCAGGGTGAGTTAGCCGCGTCGGAAGGTTAAAACAGGCAATGGCTTTTTCTAATTGCTCCAGACAATCCTTGCTGTAAGTTCCATAGCGTTGGGATAAATAGGCGGCGCTCACCATCCCAAGAGCCACGCATTGGCCGTGAAGCAGCTGAAAATGAGACAGCTTTTCAATGGCATGGCCAATGGTGTGGCCAAAATTTAACAGCGCCCGCTCTCCCTGTTCCTTGGGATCACGCTGCACCACATCCCTTTTGATCTTACAGCTTCCATAGATGATTTCTTCCAGTACGTTCAAATCACGCTGCCGTATCTTGACATGGTTTTGGGCTGCCTGTAAAAAATATGCTTCCTCCAAAATTTGTCCATGCTTTAAAATTTCCCCCATACCGGAACAAAATTGTTCTTCCGGAAGAGTCTGGAGGACGGAAAGGTTCATATATACCAGTTTTGGCATATAAAATGCGCCTACCATATTTTTGTACTGAAGAAAATCAACCCCGGTTTTCCCTCCGATACTGCTGTCCACCTGAGACAGCAAAGTGGTTGGAATCTGGATGAAATCAATGCCTCTAAGATAAGTTGCCGCTGCAAATCCCGCCAAATCTCCGGTGACTCCGCCCCCTAAAGCAATCACAAAATCCTTTCGGTCTAAGGAATGGCGGATAAAGTGTTCGTAGGCCTCCCCCACCGTTTTTGTATGCTTGTGCTCCTCTCCCGCTGGAAACACATACATACTGACTCCGGTATATTGGCCTTGCAGCTTTTTCAGTAATGATTCGCCATACAAGGGTGCAACATTAGAATCCGTCACAATGCATACCTTTTGTTCCTTGTGATATCCTGCCTTTGTCAGGGCCAAAATGAGACTGTCAAAGTCTTTTTCCAAATAAATATCATAGCAAGGCTTATTCTCATAGCTTACAGAAAGTAATCTGCTCATAATCTTCCCTCTTTATCCTGTATATTTGTCGTATTGAATTTTAATTCTTCCTTTTTTGGTTTCCCCGGATGATTCTAAAAACCGGAAGCGCCCCACTCCCCGGACGGAAATAATTTCTCCAGGGTTACAACTGACGCTGACGCTTTGGAGTTCCTTCCCGTTGATAAATACACTTCCTCCTTTAATGAGTGCCCCTGCCTGGCTTCTGGAAACTTTGCACATATGGGCAACCAGAGCGTCTAAACGGTTGGAAGTAATGATACCTTGAAATGTCTGAGTATTGGGACGGATATCCGGAATATTGGTTTCTATGGAAACTGAGACAGGCGTATGGCGTATTTTCGTCAACTCCTCCATAAGATAAGAATGGATCGTATTGTGGCAGAAGACGTAGATCTGCTGTTCTTTTATCATAATATCTCCAAGCTTCCCACGCTCGATCCCTAAACTCATAAGACTGCCCAAAACATCCCGATGGGAAAGTACATCTGCAAATTTCTCATTGACAGGGGTAATATGTATGCACACCATTGGGAATTCAGGCTCAAATATAAGAGCATCAGGTAGAAAGGCTATCATCTGACGCTCTGCATAATCAAATCCACCAGACATCTGATAATTGCTGTGGAGCAAGGGGATGCATGTGTGGAAAATATTCTGTTCATTAAGGTTTAAAAAATCGCTGAATGTAACGATCCCTTTTTGACAGGCCCGCCTGGAAAGATCTTCAAAGCGTTTGGCCATCCTATTTTCTTCTCGTGTCATACCGCCGCCCTCATCAATACTCTGTTTTTAAATTTGAGTCGAAGGTGTCCACGATGTTCAGAAAATCTCCGGAAATGTCTACGTTCGGAGGCGTTATAATAAATATGTAATTAGAAATCTTCTGAAGGTTTCCGCTAATGGCAAAGCAGGAACCGGATGTAAAATCAATAATACGCTGAGCAATCTCCAAATCCAGCCCTTCCACGTTCAATACTACAGTACGGTTCATCAGCAGCGTCTCGGTAATCTCTCTGGAGTCTTCTACAGAATTGGGTTTGATGACGCATACCTCCATACCGTTTCCCTGTTTCCGGGGACGCATAGGCGTTACCTTCGGCGTTGTCTTGACTGATTTCTCTTTGATGGAGGATACCTTTTTGTCTTCTTCGTAATAGTCGTCCTCCAGGTCTTTTTCTTTCCGTCGTTTCTTTACCGGTTTCTCTTCTTCTTCGTAATCGTCCTCTTCGTCATAGTAGTCTTCATTATAAAAGTCGTCCTCGTCGTCCGGATTCAACCGCATCACGTTCAAAAATTTATCTAATACGCCCATGATAATTCTCCCTTATCGTTCTATACAATCTGATAATTCCGTTCTCCAAAAATTCCGGTTCCCACACGTACCATGGTAGCGCCTTCTTCAATAGCAACCATATAATCACCGGTCATTCCCATAGACAGAATGTCCATATCTACATTATCAATGTTTTTATGGGCGATGTCAACAGATAATTCCCTCATTTTACGGAAATAGATTCGGTTTTCTTCGGGATTTTCCACAAAAGGAGCGATTGTCATAAGGCCCCGGATATGGATTCCAGGCAATTTGGAAATCTCTTCCACCAACTGAAAGGTCTCTTCTTTTGAGATTCCGAACTTGGATTCTTCCTGGGCAATGTTTACTTCTACTAAAATATCCTGGCACAAGGATTTCCTTACTGCCTGACTGCTGATTTCTTCTGCAAGCCGTAAGGAATCCACCGAATGTATCATGGCTACGGTTCCCACAATATATTTTACCTTGTTTCTTTGGAGATGCCCGATCATATGCCAATGGATATCCTGGGGAAGCTGCGGCTGTTTGTCGGACAATTCCTGGACCTTATTCTCCCCAAATTCACGGATTCCCGACTGGTAAACCTCTTGAAGCATGGAAACCGGCTTTGTTTTGCTGACTGCAATCAAAGTCACCTCTTTCCGTTTTCTTCCGGATGTTTCACAGGCTAGCGCTATATTTTGTTCTACCTTTTCCAAATTTTGTTGTAACATGTTTCTCCTCCTAATGTACGATGTCATTTTCATTTACGGCAGAGCTGTCAAGGGCAATATGGTCGTATAGAGAAACGCCATAAGAGGTGCCGCTTTTTATAATGGTATACTCTTTATTTTCAAATAATTTTTCAATACGCTTAAATACGGCGTATCCCCGGTTAATATTATAAACGCCTTCTAAGGATTCCCGTTCCGTTAAAACGAAATGCGCTTTCGACTCCGGATGTACAATGGTATCTCCCAATCCGATTTCATTGGAATCCACATAATAAAATTCTTCTGTTTCGTGAAAAAGCGTTACTTTTGTAAATACAGGAGAAAACTCTCCCTCCTTGTTCTCACGAAGGAGGAAAATGCCGCTGTCGTCGGATTCACTGTCTTTTGCAATGTACTCCTTGGGGACTAAAAGGAATTCTTTCTGGGTAATGGCGGTATTGGGGATTTTCAGCCCGGAGGTATCGGTAAGCAGAAGCTCCAAGTCCACATAGCGGTCCATCGCAAACCGAACCATGGAGTTTTGAAATTCCAGCACCAGGTACTTTCCCCCGTCCCGTTCCAGAATCTTCGAGGTTGCCCAGGCGGAGGAATGGTCCTTTTTAAAAGAAACTTTAATATTCTCCTCTTCCGCCAAATCCTGAGCCAGAGAATCATCAATGGGAATAACCACCTGCCAGATTTCACTGTTAATTAACTTGTATACGGCCTCTCCCGAAGAAACTGTTTGACGTTTGAGAAAATTTTCTTTCTCATAAGAATGAGAATCGAACATTTCGGCCGTAAAATTATCAACGGTTACATGCTCCAAACCGTCCACATAATAGACCACCACGCCTGGAACATCCGCTGTATATACGTAGAGTCCGTTTCCGCTTTCCTGAGGAGAGTTTCCCAGTTCCTGCCTGGCAGCAGAGTTTAAGACTTCCACCAAAGTACCTTCCATATCGTATTTAAATTGATATACCTGGTAAAAGTCCACATCGGAGTAGCTGGAAAGATATTGGTCTGCTACCGTCTCAAGCTGGCTGTAGCCTTCATCGGAGAGGACTAGTTGACCGTCGTTGGCAGCGGACATCCTCTGATAAAAATCACCTGTTTCATCTACGGAGTAAATATAGCTTCCTACGCTTGCTTTGGAACCGTCCTTACAATAATAATTTACGTATCCGCTGCGCTCTGACTGATAGACGGTTTCTTCCCGCAGAATCAGTCCTTCTACGGATGTATTCTGAGCGATGGTTCCTTGACTGACTTCATAGACGGAGATATGCTTTGAGGTAAAATAAGCATAAATATAATAAAGCATGTACAAAAATATAAATACGAATACCAGTATCCCAATGTTGATACGGAAAGGCTTTCGATATTTTACAATTTTACGATTCTTTTTTTTTGCCACAAATATTCTTTCCTTCCATCTTTTCCCAACATGAAAAAAATAATTCCTGAAATACTATAATAACAAAGGAGGTATGATCATGAACACAAAAGGACTTGACTATACACTATTGGCTCTTGTGATTATTGGCGCAGTCAACTGGGGCTTGATTGGTTTTTTGCGCTTTGACCTGGTTGCCTTTTTATTCGGCGAAATGTCCTGGCTTAGCAGAATCATTTATGCTCTTGTAGGCGTCAGCGGACTGTATCTGATCAGCGCATTTGGCCGGATTCGTTCTATGGAACAGGCATAAAAGCTGCCCGTTCTTTCAAAAGACAGACATTTCCTGTCATAAGAAATATATTTTTATGACAGGAAAAAGCTGTCAGAATCATTCTCTTTCCAACAGCTTCTCCCAATGCCCTTTGGCATCTTGCCAATCATCCTTTTATGTAATCCTGCATTCTATTCTTTGTTCGTCATGTGATTGCTACAGCGAAATATTAATCTTTGCTTTTGCACATTCCGGTAAATCTGATTCGTTTTTGGAAACGCTTAAGATAAAGTTTACATGAAATGTGCTGCTGATTACGTCCAGCCGTTCAATGGCATGGCTGAGTTCCTCGTCTTTTACAGAGGAAATTGTCAGAAAACTGTCTAAATACATTTCCTCCAAATCATGGTCCTGAGAAATAATTCCGCTTAAAAATCCTAAAAATTCATCACAATTTGAAATCGGAAAATCCGATACATTAATCAAACGTACCTTATTGCTGAGCTCATACATATGCTTGGAGCTTTTATCTAAATATACGATACTTCCGTTTGCTGTTTTGACGGCTTCGTTCACCTTCTCCAATAAATGCTTTGTCTTTCCTTTTCCCTTTTCTCCTGCAATTATCTGTATCATAGCAATCTCCTCCTAGTTTTTGGCGCTTATTCAATATCGTAAATTTTGAACAAATTCGCTTCTTTTCATAGCCATATTATAGAACATATTTACAGAAAATTCAATGATTAATTCCAAGTTTTTTTCAACAACTCCGTCATTTGCTGATACAGCTCGTCCTTGTTGTTGGCTTTCATCACAATAGAAATATAAGGCTTAGAGCTTTGGTTTTCACTGTACAATACCAGGCAGCTTCCGGCGTCGTTGGTGGTCCCGGTTTTTCCCCCTATCACGTGAACGCCCTCCGGAATCTCTTTTTCCCCTCTCAGATAGAGATTGGTAGTCTCCCACTGCTTTGTGACCGGCTCTCCCTGACTGTTGGTAAATTCAGCGGTGTACTCCTTCGTTTCGATGAGTTTGCGAAAGCCTTCTTCCTTTAAGGCAGCCTGAAAAATAAGATAAAGGTCATATACGCTGGTATAATGCTGTTCATCCGGCAGCCCATGGGCATTTCTAAAATTGGACTTCGTTGCCCCTAAGGCACGTGCTTCCTGATTCATTAATTTGGCAAATTCTTCTGTATTTCCTGAAATCATCTCTGCAATTACGTTGGCGGCGTCGTTTCCGCTGCAAAGGATAAGTCCGTATAAAAGCTGTTCCAAAGTGATGGAATCTCCCGGGGAAAGTCCGCTTACCGTAGAACCTTCTTCTAATATCAGCGCGTTTTCGCTGACGGTTGTTTTGGCTTCTAAATCCCCATATTTCAGCGCGACGTACGCGGTAAGTATCTTCGTAGTGCTGGCCGGATACACCTGCTCATGGATATTTCTGGAATAAAGAATTTCATGGTCTGACAAATCAAATAATCCTGCCGCGTAGGAAAGAGCTTCAGTCACTGCCGCATCCGTAGTATTCTCATTGCCTCCCACACAAAGCTGCTCTCCGAAAAAGGAGATGGATTCCTGTTCCTTTTCCTTTTTTGTTTCAGACTCGCCTTCTTTTTTTTCAACTTGAATCTCAAATTGCTTTGTTGTGTTGTATAAGTCATATGATTCTTCCAGCTCTATCTTTTCGCCGCATCCGGCTGTGCCGGCTATAAGTAAAAGAGCTGAAAGCGCCCCAAGGCTTTTTTTAACGATACATTTCACGCCACTCTAGATCTCCTCTGTCTAAGGCTCGAATTAATAGTTCAGCCGTTGCAAGATTGGTAGCCAACGGGATATTGTAGGTATCACATAATCGCACGACTCTGTTTACATCCGGCTCATGGGATTTGGGCGTCAGGGGATCCCGAAGGAAAATAACCATATCCATTTGATTGTGCTCAATCTGCGCTCCCAACTGCTGGGCTCCTCCCAGATGTCCGGCCAGATACTTGTGAATGGACAAATTGGCAACTTCTTCGATCAATCTTCCAGTGGTGCCGGTTGCATAGAGACTATGTTTGGAGAGAATCCCCCGATATGCGATACAGAAATTCTGCATCAGTTTTTTCTTTGAGTCATGTGCGATTAATCCTACGTTCATAAAAAATCATCCCCCATTCTGTGTATAGTCGGTTGAATAGCAACGTTTATAACCAATCCAATTGCAATGTAAAGACTTACCAGTGAAGTCAGGCCGTAGCTGACAAATGGAAGCGTCAGCCCGGTATTGGGCATCATTCCGGTAACGACGCAAATATTGATAAATGTCTGGAATCCTATAAATGCCGCCACACCGCCGCAAATCAGTCTTCCTTGCAGATCCTTTGCCCTTCTCCCTACCAAAATGCATTCCAGTACAATCAGTAGCAGCAAAATCAAAATTGCGGCTGCGCCTACAAATCCCATTTCTTCCCCAGCTACGGCAAAGATAAAGTCTGTCTGAGGTTCCGGTATGAAATTCCCGTTTTTTACGGAAAAAACAGCGTCGTTGTTCAGCCCTTTTCCCCAAAGCCTTCCGGAAGCGATGGCCATAATGGAATTTTGCTGCTGGTATGCGTCCTGGGCATATTTTTCCGGTTGCAGCCAGGCCATTACTCTGGTATACTGATATCCTCTTAAAATCTTTTGGTTCGGTTGTAAAATCAGGGCGATGAAGACGGCACCTGCCGGGACGGCCACCGCCAATACGACAGCGATCAATTTATAACTTAATCCGGCTAAAAACAACATAGCCAAAAAAATCAACGCCGTTACGATACTGGTGGACAAATCCGGCTGTTTTAGAATCAGTACCCAAGGTATGAAAATCAGGATTCCGGACAGCATAATCATCAAAAAGGTGTTCAGCTTTTCATGGACTTTCCCGAAAAACCATGCAAAAAACAGTATAATGCAAATCTTAGATACTTCGGAAGGCTGAAAACGGAACCCGCCGATATTAATCCAACGCTGTGCTCCCAAAGCGGAATCTCCCAGGGAAGTCAGTTTTACTAACAACAGCATCCCGATGTTTCCAAAATAAATCAGCCAACTGAATTTTAAGAGAAAGGAATAGTCAAACAGGGCGACAACCATCATTACGAAAATACCGAGTCCCATTCCCATAATCTGTTTATTTTGTACGGATTCCCGCGCACTTCCCACTACTGCAATACCAAGAATGCTCAGTGTAATCACAAAAAACAGAAGCCGCACCGGGATGCGTTTGAAATGATATGCTTTAAACATTATTTTAAATCCTATATTCCGGCGGAGCCAGCTTTACCGGCGGGGCTGGTCTTATGCCTCATGTCTTTAATGGGGATATTGGCATATAGAGCAGGAACCGTGCCGTTATTTCCTTCGGACTCCGTCTGGGTAATCTGTATATCTAATCCTTCCGCATCTATTTCCATGTATTTTGAAATGACTTGGATGATATCATTCTTTATCATCTCCATTACATCCGGTGAACAATTCGCGCGGTCGGAAATCAGCAATAATTTCAGGCGGTCCTTGGCAATATCACCGGAATTCTTCTTCTTAAAAAAGTCCATTAATCCCACAGCGATTTCCTCCTAATTTTTTTTAAATAAGTTTACGATTTTTGACCAGACGCTGCTTTTGGCCGCAAGATCCAGCAATGGTACTTCTTCTCCCACAACCCTGCGGCAAATATTCATATATGCTTGTCCCGCCAGGGTATCGGTCCTTCCTGCTAAGGGTTCTCCCTGATTGGTGGATATGACAATCTGTTCATCGTCGGGAACGGCTCCGATTAACTTAATTGCCAGAATATCTGTCACATCGTCGATGGACATCATATCTCCCCGGCTGACCATATCCATTCGCAGGCGATTGACAATCAAATGGATCTGTTTGATTTCGTTGGCCTCCAGCAACCCGATAATACGGTCGGCGTCCCGGATGGCGGATACTTCCGGAGTAGTAATGACAAGAGCGCGGTCAGCGCCTGCAATGGCGTTTTTAAATCCCTGTTCGATGCCGGCGGGACAATCCAGCAGAATATAATCGAATTCTTCCCGTAATTCTTCCGTCAGCTTCATCATCTGCTCCGGCGTTACCGCCGATTTATCCCTGGTCTGTGCAGAAGGCAGCAAATACAGATTCGGATATCGTTTGTCTTTGATCAGAGCCTGCTTCATGCGGCAGTTTCCCTCTACTACGTCTACCAAATTGTAAACGATGCGATTTTCCAAACCCATAACAACATCCAGGTTCCGAAGCCCGATATCGGTATCGATCAATACCACCTTTTTGTCCATCTGGGCAAGCCCCGTCCCTACGTTGGCAGTTGTGGTGGTTTTTCCCACACCGCCTTTTCCAGATGTTATTACTATTACTTCGCTCATACTCTTATCTCCTCCTGAAACATTCTTCATAAATTATTTAAAAGGCCTCTGGTAATCGGTTCCATATAGATATTACCGTCTTTTACAACTGCTACCTGGGGATCTATCACAGGTTCTGTCTTTTTCTTTTTTTTGCGGCCCGCCCAGAACGCCTTATCGGCGCTGCGCCCAATGACGTCTCCGATTTTAACCTGTACCGGATCCATCTCCAATGCAGCGACAAAGGTCGTTTCATTGCCTCCGGCGCCGGCATATGCATTTCCCTTTAAGGAACCAAGGACGACGATGTTGCCCCGGGAGACAACCTTGGCTCCCGGATTTACATCTCCCAAAATGATAATACTGGCTTCACATTCCAGAATCTGCCCAGAACGAAGGGTTCCCTTATAAAACTGGCCTGTTTTTACGGCGTCTTCTTCCTCCTGTTGTTCTATGGTTTCCCGAATCATCTGCTCCCGCAGCTTGTCGTTGTCTACAATGCAAACGATAGAAAGCTGGCTGTGGCTGGTAATGGTTTCTACAATCCGAAGCTCTTCTTCCTGGGTAAGCGTTCGCCCTTCAAAGGACAGAGCCATTTTTGACCCCTTAAAGAAGCTTGCGGCTTCTTCAAATTTTGCGGCAATGTCCGTTAGAAGCTGATCAAAGCCAATGGAATGGTCTAAAATCAGATTGATTCCATATTTATTACTTTTCAAAACAACTGTCTGTGACATGTTTTCCCTCCTGGGCATTAATCTGTAATGGTGTTTGCGCTGTTGCCCACATCTTGTGCCTGCCCGTTGATCAATTCCTTTTCATCGGTCAAATGGAAATAATATTCCAGGATATCCCTGGACACTTCCACCGCATTTGCAGAGGTATATCCATAGGCAATTCGCGTGGCTATGGCAATTTCCGGATTATCGTAGGGTGCATATCCGATAAACAGCGCATGGTTGGGCCGTGTGGTAATCTGCTGCGCAGTACCCGTCTTTCCGGCAACGGCAATCGTCTCCGGAAATCCTTCAAAGGTTCGGTTGTCTTCCACCATCATACGCATTCCCTGATGGATGGCGTCCCAGGTGAAGGAATTAATTTCTTCCATGCTGCTTATGATATTGGGTTTGTAATCGGTAATAAGATTTCCCTGGGCATCGGTTACCTTATCCAACAGCGTAAGCTGATAGACGTTTCCGCTGCTGGCAATGGCCGCTGTGTAACGAGCCAGCTGGGTGGTAGTAAAGTTATGCGTCCCCTGTCCGATAGCAGACGGAATCGGTAGCACATCGGAGATTTGAGGCTCGCTTTCCGGCACCTCGATACCGGTTTTTTCTCCCAATCCAAACATTTTGGCGTATTTTTCCAGGGTTGTAATACCTTTGGTCTCCTGATACGTTTCTCCGTTTAGACTCATGTTATAGCCCAGGGTGTAGAAGAAATAATTGCAGGAATCCCGAATCGCTTCAGACACGTTTACGTTTCCATGGGTACTGTTGGGATAGATCCAGCATTTCGGTCCGTCCTGCACCAGCTCAAATTTGCCTTTGTCTTCAATCTGATCCGTAGTGCTGACAATTCCTTCCGTCAATGCGGCCGCAGCAGTTACAGGCTTAAAGGTAGAACCGGGGGCCGTCCGCTGCTGTGTGGCATTACTGTACATGGGCGAGGTTAAGTCGTCCCGCAGTTTGTTAAAGTATTCGTTGTCCATATTGTTGGCAAGCCGGTTGGTATCATATCCCGGATAAGATACGCAGGCTAAGACTTCTCCTGTCTGGGGCTGGATAATAACGCTGGAGCCGGTACAGGGATCCAATGCTAACTGGGCCGGGGTGATTTCCAGATTCTTGATTTTTTCTCTCATAAAATCAAAGCCGCTGATGCTGCCGTTGCTCAATCCTGCATATTTTTCACCGTCTTCCGGCAATATGCCCTGCTCAAACAAAATCAGGCAGATCTGGACGCCGTCCACCATATTATCCCGAATCATGTATTTATACAATTTTTTACTGAAAGACTTATCTGTTTTTAACTGTTCCTGAATATATTGAAGCAAGGCGTCATATAATTCCATAGTATCAGAGTATTTGGAATTTGTTTCAAATCCGGTAATATCAATCCATTCATTGGAAATCCCGTAGCGAAGATATTCTGCCAGGCTTAGTTTGTCGTTTTTCCAGTTTTGATAAACGTCGCTGTCTGTATCAATGGCTGAGGTATTGATAATTTCCTGTTCCGTAAGCATGTTTAAAATATGGCTCATATATGCCTGCATCTCGTCGGAAAGGTCCTCATAGTAGGCAGGGGACGGAGCAGATAATTGTTCGTTTACCTGGGCCAGTACAGAAGACTGCTTTGTGAGAAAAGCCTGGTATACTGCCTGTTCCACTGGGCTGGCATCTTCGTCAGAAAAAGAAGCAATATCAATAATGTTGTTATTAATCAGTGCGAAATAAACGTCGTCAATGGGAATTACAATGTCCGCGGCGCTGGAATTGCTGTCCGCATTGTATTCCTTAATATTTTGGATTTGGGAGTATACGATACCTGCAATCTGCTGTTCTAGCAGATGATAAACGGCAATTTGAAGTTCACTGTCAATGGACAGGTATACGTCCTGTCCCGAGGCCGCCTGTATCAGATCCTTGATTTCCACTACGCGTCCTACGTTGTCTACATAGAATTTCTCGTATCCTTTGGATCCCTGGAGCACGGCTTCCATTTCCTTTTCAATTCCGGATTTTCCTACAATATCCGTAAGGGTATAGGAATCATTCTCCTGAACTAATTGATCGTATTCTTCCTGGGAAATCTTTCCGGTATATCCGATGATATGGGAAAAATATTCGCTGTCCACATATTTTCGGATGGTATCTTCCGTAACATCCACGCCTTCTAAACGGTCAGAGTTTTCCTTGATAGTAGCTACCGTCTCTTCCGACACTCCCTGGGCAATGGTAACCAGAATATATTTCTGATAATTGTTTTGATTCATAAAGTACCGAATCACAAGAATCTTATAGGCGTCCTCCATACTGAAAAACTTATGGCCGTATTTTTTATCCTTTTCTGTGGGCGTATCCACTCCTTCAATGCGAATTCCGAATTTCTTGTCGGAGCGCAGATAGTCAAACATTTGCTGCGGAGTCGCCTCTTCCTCCGAATATCCCAGCTTGTTTTTATTTTTTTTCAGATCCTCCGTCTTGGAATATCCATAGACATCCGCCCGAAACCGCTGCAGGGCGGAATCGGAAATATTAAATTCCAGCTCGCCTCTCTCATTCATCTGAATGGAAAAATCGTTGGAGAGGGTATCCCCGTTATCTTCAATCATATGGATCACATCGCATAACTGGGCGTTTAATTTACTGTTTTTGGCATCGTTATTTTCATAAACGCCGCTGTCTTCAATGGTTACCGTATAAGAAAGCTCATTGTAGGCTAAAAGCTTTCCGTTTCTGTCAAAGATATTTCCCCGGGTGCCGCTGATGGTACGTTCTTTTTCAATGGTCAGGGAATATTTTTCCTCGTATTCCTTACCGTTTACAATTTGCAGGAAAAAAATACGCTGCAGTAACCCGCCGAATAGCAGAATCATGATCAGAGAAAATACAAATAATCTGGAACTTATGATTTTTTTGGCCATGTCTTTTAATGCTTCAAACAAATTTACTTGCACTCCTTCGTTCAACTGCTTCTAATTTTTGGTTAATCTTCAACAGAATAAAATACAAAAATACGGTAACGCCTATGGTATACACCAGTTCCGGCAGCATAATATGGGCAAAGTAATATAAAATCCGGAATCTCTCTCTTAAAAAGAATAAAAACACGTATACCAGCAGATTATAAGTCAAGTCGCTAAATGAAATCAGAATAATCGGAAGCTTAATATCTTCGGGAAAAAAACGCTTCCGGAAGAAGCCGTTGACATATCCGATATACATACATACCAAAGCATAAAAACCCAGCACGTTCCCGAAAAAGATATCAAGAAGCAGCCCGCTGAAAAATCCGATCCACATTCCCTCTTTCCGTCCCCGCATAAAGCCAAAGGCCGATGTGACTACCACAAGAAGGTTGGGAGAAACAGAGGCCAGAGACCATGCCTGAAACAAGGTGCTCTGGAGCAAAAAGCATATGACTATAATAAGAAAAACTGTTATTTTACGCCTCATATGGATTCCTACTTTCCAACCTGTTTCTTTTCTAAGATTACCAGTACCTCTTCTAAATGTTCAAAATCCACAGCCGGGGTAAGTGTCCCGGAACTTGTCAGGTTATTGGGATCCCGATGGATTTGCTGGATATATCCCACTAAAATACCCGGGAGATATTTGTCGCTGATGTTGGAGGTGACAATCTGCTCTCCCGCTTCTACGGTATCCTCCCCAATTTTTAAGCCGCTGAACTCAATGACTCGATTCTCATTCATCGTCTGAAGATTGCCGTTGATAATACAGTAGTCTGTCGTGGATAAGGTAGCGCCGCTGATATTGCTGGCGTCGTCAATTACGGAGCGGACTTTTGCAAAATTCGGCCCCACGTCAATGACAATGCCTGCTAAGCCGCTTCCTGCCAGGACGTTCATATCCTTTTCAATGCCGTCCTTGCTGCCCTTGTCAATGAGAAATGTGGAAAACCAGTTGCCGCCGTCCTTGCTGATTACCCGGGCGCCTACCTTCTCGTAACTGGGATACCGTTTGTCCAATTCCAAAAGCTCCCGCAAATTATCTAATTCGTATTGCTCCAGCTTGATGGTATTCAAATCCGTAGTCAGCGCATCCACCTGGGATTTCAGCTCTTCATTTTCCTTCATAACGGCCTTTAGGGATTTCAGATTATCCGCTTTGTCTGAAAACCACGTGCCAATGGCGTTGATTCCCTTTTGCATAGGGACAAATACATATCCGGCCACCGTATTTAAAGGTCCTCCGGATATGTTCAGCGTAAAACTGACAAACAGCAGAACAACGCACAGGCAAGTCAGGATTAACAGTATATATTTTGTAGGCATTGTATGTTTTGGCTTGCGCTTTACTCTCAATGTTATAACCTCTATCTGAATATTATCGTTTTCATGCTAAAAGCCAGCTTCTTATATTGCTCCTCGGATACAATCTTATTTAAGCCCCTTACGGCGCTTTCCTCCGGGAATTCACAGGTATTGACCCGAATGTTGGTAATCTGGGAAAACAGCTCGTCCAAACGGGAAATTTTTGACGCTCCTCCGGTAAGGTAAATGCCGGAATGGATAATGTCTTTCGCCAGTTCCGGAGGCGTCCGCTCCAGAATCATTTTTATGGAGGTGCAAATGCTGTTTAAGTTTTCTTTGATGGCCTCGTATACCATTTCAGCGGAAACCTCCATCTCAATGGGCAGCCCGCTCACTACATCCCGCCCTACGATCACAGAAGATTTCTCTTCCACCTCCGGCAGGGCGCAGCCTAATTCTTCTTTTAAGAAACTGGCTGTTTTCTCTCCGATGAGCAGGCTGTAATTCCGCCTCAAATGGCTCATAATAGATTCGTCCAGCCGCTTTCCTCCAAAATGCAGAAGCTCGCTTAATACCAAGCCTCCCAGGGAAATCACAGAGATCTCTGTGGTATCGGCTCCCATGTTTACAATCATATACCCTGTGGGAGAATTTACATTCAAATCCAGTCCCACTGCATCTGCAATGGGTTTCTCACACAAAAGCACGTTCTTGGGCTTGAACCGGCTCTTATAGAACAAGTCAAAAAACGCTTTCTTTTCTACTTCTGTAATATCCGTTGGAACCGCTACGATAAATTCGGCGCCTTTGATATGGCTTTTCATATGCTTTTCCAGGATCTCACAAATCATAGTCTGCATGTTGTTATAATCGGCGATTACGCCGCTTACCACCGGAAAGGATACCTGGATGGATTCCGGCGCTTTCTCGTACATTGCATACGCATCGTTTCCAAAAGAATAAAGCTGGTTCTTATTGACGATGGCAATGGTATTTTTCTCGTTAATCACTTTTCCCGTAGCCTTGCAGAAAACTTTGAGGTTACAGGTCCCCAAATCAATTCCGTATACGTTATTTGACATATCCTTGTTCCTTTCAGTTCAACATTCCCTTTTCTCTAAAGCTGATATACTGGTGGTCGCCGATGATAATGTGGTCAGCCAATGTAATTCCCAGCATCTTTCCGCATTCCGCCACCCGAAGCGTAGCCCGAATATCATCCTGGCTGGGACTGGGATCTCCGCTGGGATGGTTATGAAGGAGGATGATATTTACCGCCTGGCTTTTTAATGCTTTTAAGAAAACCTCCCGGGGAGATACCAAAGAAGAATTCACTGTGCCGATGGACAACGTTTCGTCCTCCAAAAAATGGTTTTTTACATCAAACATAGCGACTAGCAATTTTTCTTTCGTATCATGCCGCAAGTGTTCCATATAATAAGCGGCAATGGTATCCGGCCGGTTCACCTGTATATTTTTCCGGTACGGCATAGCTGCCATCCGTTTGGACAGCTCCGCAATGCATTTCAGTTGAATCGCTTTGACTTTCCCGATTCCCGGAATCTCCACAAGTTCCTCCACAGACATCTGGTGCAGATTCAGCAAGCTTTTTTGTTTTTGGCACAATACTTCCCGGGCCAGCTGCAGGGCGGAAAGCTTTTTGCTTCCGCAGCGCAGGATAATGGCCAATAGATCGGCGTCAGAAAGTCCGGCCGCTCCGATTTGAAGGTATTTTTCATAGGGCAGCTCGGATTCCGGCAGTTCCTTCATTCTGTAATGATTGTACATACTTTTCCTTTCTACTCTCCGCATAAAAGCGGCCTCATCCACAAGGAAAAAGTTTTACATTTTATTCTAGCACATGTAAGCAGGGATGTACACGTTTTTAATTCTTAATTTTTTGTAAATAAAATCACAGCGCCGCCCCAAACATCATAAGCGAAACGTGTAAGCAGTCTGCTACAGCTGCACCAGGCCTGCCTCCCAGAGTTTTTGCAGAGACATCAAAATCCCAAGCTTGGCATGATACCAGGTGAGACCGCCCTGGAAGAAGGCCGTATAGGGAGACCGTAGGGGGCCGTCGGCGCTAAGCTCAATGGAAGAACCCTGAACAAAAGCGCCCGCCGCCATAATTACCAGGCTGTCGTAGCCTGGCATATCCCAGGGTTCCGGGGTCACATGGCTGTCTACCGGGGCCGCCGCCTGAATCCCTTTGCAAAAGGCGATCAGCCCTTCCGGTGAATTGAGGGTTACGGCCTGGATAATGTCGTGGCGGGATTCTGTTCCGTTTGGAACCACAGGAAAGCCCAGCTTTTCGTAGAGATTTGCCGCAAAAACGGCGCCTTTTAAAGCCCCCGCCGTTACGGTAGGCGCCAAAAACAATCCCTGATAAAAAGAGGAAATGACCCCAAGGGAAGCTCCTACTTCTTTTCCAAGGCCCGGAGAGGTCAGGCGGAAGGCGGCATGTTCCACGCACTCTTTTTTGCCTACGATATAACCGCCGATAGGCGCTAATCCGCCCCCCGGATTCTTAATGAGAGATCCAACCGTCATATCCGCTCCCACTTCTGACGGTTCTTTTTCTTCCACAAATTCTCCGTAACAGTTGTCTACCATTACCAGTACGTCCGGCTTGATATTTTTTACAAAGGCAATCAGCTCCTTGATTTGCCCTACCGAAAGAGAAGGCCTGGACTGATAGCCCTTGGAACGCTGAATGGTCACTAATTTTGTTTTTTCATGGATTGCGGCTTTGATCTTGTCATAATCAAAGCTGCCGTCGGCCAAAAGATCTACCTGGCGGTATGTGACGCCGTATTCTGCCAAAGAACCTTTTGAAGGTCTGATTCCAATTACCTCTTCTAAGGTATCATAGGGCTTTCCCACCGGGGAGAGAAGCTCGTCTCCCGGCCGTAAGTTGGACATCAAAGCCAGGGCTAAGGCATGGGTGCCGCAGGTGATCTGGGGACGCACCAAGGCGGCCTCCGCTTGAAAGCAGCTTGCATAAACCGCTTCTAAGGTATCCCTGCCCAGGTCGTTATAGCCATAGCCGTTGGTTGCCATAAAGCATTCGGCACTGACACGATGCTTTTGCATGGCCGAGAGGACTTTCAGCTGATTGAATTCCGCCGTTTTGTCGATTTCTTCCCATCGTTTCCTTAGTGCTGTCTCCACTTCTTTCCCCAGTAAATACACTGGTTCGTCAATTCCCAATTCTTGATACATTTGTCTCATTTATCTTCCTCTTTGTGGCGTATGTCCCGCCGGAACTTGTGGACATACTGCTATTTTATGGTAAGTTTATTCCGGCTTCTGTCATTTTTTGTTTCATATAATCCAGTATTTTATTGTTATCATACCCAAATTCCTGCTTATCCAGCCAGATAACGTCCCTCTCTCTGCGAAACCAGGTGAGCTGACGCTTGGCAAAGTGCCTGGTATCCCGTTTGATGAGATAGACGGCTTCCTTAAGCGTTAGCGTTCCTTCCAGATAAGACAACAATTCTTTATATCCCAATCCCTGCATGGATACCATATCTTTGGAAAGCCCGGCGGTTTGCAGGGCGGTTACTTCCTCTAAGAGTCCTTTATCCATCATCTGCTCTACCCTTAAGTCAATGGCCTGATACAGCTTCTCCCGCTTATCATTCAGGACGAAATAACAAAAAGCATAGGGAGATTCCTTTTGCCTCTGCTGCCTGTTGTGTTCCGAAATCTTTTGTCCGGTGAGATGGTGATACTCCAACCCTCGGATCACCCGTTTTATATTATTCGGGTGAATTTCGGCCGCCGCCCCTTCATCTACCTGCCTAAGGAGGCCATGGAGAGCGTCCGCCCCATGCTCTTTTGCAAAGCTTTCCAGGCTGCTTCGGTAAGAAAGATCCTCTTTTTCCTCGGTAAAATCAATATCATATAAAACCGCCTGAATATAAAATCCGGTTCCTCCTGCCAAAATAGGAATTCGGCCTGCTTCATAGATTTCCTCCATGGCGTTTTTGGCCATCTTCTGGAACAAGGCCACATGGAATTCTTCCTTGGGGTCTATGGCGTCAATCAGGTAATGAGGAATTCCCTCCATCTCCTCTGGCTTGATTTTAGCGGAACCGATATCCATGCCCCGATACACCTGCATAGAGTCCGCCGAAACAATAGAGCCTTTTACGGCCCTGGCCAGGGAAAGGGAAAGCTGCGTTTTTCCTACTGCCGTAGGACCTGTTAAAATAATCAATGGCTTTTTCATTATAACACCCGCTTAAACTTTTTTTCCAGTTCATATTTTGTCATGGAAATAATGGTGGGACGTCCGTGAGGACAGTGATAGGGGTTCTCAAGGGTCAAAAGTTCTTTAATCAATGCTTCCAGTTCCTGGCGAGATAAGCGCTGATTCCCTTTGACTGCCGCCTTGCAGGACATAGAGGCTACTTTTTCCAGAATTCCCTGAGGCGTTTCGCTTCCTTTTAATTGCGCCAGGCGGTCTAACATTTCCACAATCAGCGTCTCTTCGTTAATTCCCATCAAATTGGCGGGGACGCTTGTTACGGCATATTCTTTTCCGCCGAAATGTTCGATAACATAGCCGATTCGTTCAAAATATTCCAGATATTTTGTAAGAAGGGCCTCTTCCTGCATGGACAAGGATAAGAGAAGGGGCGGAAAAATGGCCTGGGAGGTATATTCCCGAGTGCTTAAAGAGGCCATCATGCGTTCGTACAGCACCTTCTCATGGGCTGCGTGCTGGTCAATAATGTAAAGCGTATCCTCCATCTGCACCAGCCAGTAGGTATCAAATAGCTGCCCGATAATCTCATGATATTGTAAGGAATTTGCATCCAACAGACGGCGGGAGGACGGCGGCGTTTCTGTTTTGGTTTGTACCGCAGCCTGGGGAGGCTCTTGGGAAAGAGCTTTTTTTGCCTCTTCTTTGGGCTGATAGGACGCGGGCGCTTCTTTCACCAACAGTCCTGAGAGCTCCTCCTGCCGGTACATGGAGCTTGCCGTCGGTTTCCTATCCGGATATTTTTTTTCATAGGGACTGTCTTTGCTTACAGAAGCCCGCAATGCTTCGATTCTGTTTTTCTCAAAAGGCTCCGGCAGCTTTTGTGCTTCTTTTGTCAGTTCCTTTTGGGCGCTTGCGCTTTCCTTCTTGGGAGAAAGAGACATTTCATAGACCAATTCGCTGCTGTTAATAGTGGTTCGGATGGCGGCGCTTACGTTCTCATAGATCTGCTCCTGGTTGCCAAACCGCAGTTCCATTTTCGAGGGATGCACGTTTACATCCAACAGTTCTCCCCGGATGGAGAAATGGAGCGCCACGAAGGGATATTTGTGCTGCATCACAAAGGACTGATAGCCGTCTTCAATACTTTTTGCAATCAGGCTGCTTTTTACATATCTTCCATTGATGAAATAATTTTCAAAGTTTCGGTTTCCCCGGGAAATCAGAGGTTTTCCTAAAAATCCTTCCATGGAAAAGCCGTCTCCCTCTAAGTTACACGGAATCAGATTAGCGGCGATTTCCCGGCCGTAAATATGATAGATCACCTCTTGCAGGCTGGAATTTCCGGAAGTATGGAGCTTCACCTGATGGTTTACAATGAATTTGAAGGATATTTCCGGATGGGACAAAGCCATATGGGACATAAGGTCGCTGATATATCCCGCCTCCGTCTGAGGAGTTTTTAAAAATTTTCGCCTAGCAGGAGTATTATAAAAAAGATTTCGCACCAAAAAGGTGGTGCCTTCCGGCGCCCCGATTTCTTCTAATCCTTGCTCTGTTCCTCCTTCAATCACATAGCGTACGCCTCCAAGCTCCTGGGAGGTCTTTGTAATAAGCTCTACTTGGGAAACCGCTGCAATGCTGGAGAGGGCCTCTCCTCGAAACCCCAGGGAAGAAACCGTGACAAGATCCTCCACACTTCGTATTTTACTGGTGGAATGGCGCAAAAAAGCCAAAGGCACTTGGTCTTTGGGGATCCCTGAGCCGTTGTCGGTAATCCGAATCAGGGAAATCCCTCCTTCTTTGATTTCTACTGTAACAGCCGTTGCCTGGGCGTCAATGGAATTTTCCACCAGTTCTTTTACTACGGAAGCGGGACGTTCAATCACTTCTCCGGCAGCAATTTTGTCAATGGTCTTAGCGTCCAGTACTTCAATATTGGGCATAGTTTCCTCCTCCCCGGGGATTTATTTCAGTTGCGTCAAGAATATTGCCATCGGTTCTTAATTTTACTCTGAATCTGGTAAAGCTTGTTTAAGGCGTCAATGGGGGTCAGGCGGCTGACGTCAATCTCTTGAATCTCTGCAATAATATCATCGTCCTTTACGGTGTCAAACAGAGAAATCTGGCTTATATCCACCTCGTCCATCTTTTTTTTGGGTTCTCGCACCAAAAGGCTTCCTTCCTGGGCGAGATTGCTCACCACGCCGGAAATATCGTTTTCACTGAGCTCCTGGGCAATGACCTTCGCCCGTTCAATGACGCTCTCCGGCACTCCTGCCAGTTTAGCTACCTGAATGCCGTAGCTGCGGTCTGCGCCGCCGGGCACAATCTTTCGTAAAAATACAATGTCGTCCCCTTTTTCTTTTACGGCGATACAGTAATTATGTACGTTGTCCAGCTTGCCTTCTAGTTCTGTCAGCTCATGGTAATGGGTGGCAAACAAGGTCTTTGCCCCCAAAAGCTTTGGATTGCTAATATGCTCCACCACGGCCCAGGCAATGGAAAGTCCGTCGAAGGTACTGGTGCCCCGGCCGATTTCATCCAGCACCAGAAGGCTGTTGGCGGTGGCGTTTCTTAAGATGTTAGCTACTTCCGTCATTTCCACCATAAAAGTACTTTGTCCGGAGGCCAAATCATCGGAGGCTCCGACTCTGGTAAAAATCCGGTCTACAATTCCGATTTGGGCCGAGGAAGCAGGCACAAAGCTTCCGATTTGAGCCATCAGGACAATCAGGGCGGTCTGGCGCATATACGTGGATTTTCCCGCCATATTCGGGCCTGTAATAATGGAAATCCGCTGCTTCCCGTTATCTAAATACGTATCGTTGGCAATAAACATATCGTTGGTAATCATTTGTTCTACCACGGGATGACGGCCGTCCTTGATATCAATCACGCCTTTTTCGTTGATGGAGGGGCGGCAAAAATGATTTTGCTCCGCCACCATTGCCAGGGCGGCCAATACATCTGCTTTTGCCACCGCTTTGGCCGTCTGCTGGATGCGCAACACCTGATCGGCGATTTTTTCCCGTACTTCCCGGTAAATTTCGTATTCCAAAGATACCAGCCGGTCTTCTGCTCCCAAAATAATATCTTCCAATTCCTTTAGCTCCGGGGTGATATAACGCTCCGCATTGGCCAGAGTCTGTTTTCTGGTATAATATTCCGGAACCAGGTTTTGATAAGAATTGGTTACTTCCAGATAATAGCCAAATACCTTGTTGTATTTAATCCGAAGATTTTTTATTCCGGTTTTCTCCCGTTCCTTTGTTTCCAACTCCATCAGCCATGTTTTTCCTTCGGTTTTGGCATGGCGCAGCTTGTCTACTTCTTCGTGAAATCCTTCTTTTAAAATATTGCCGTCCCGGATGGAAATAGGCGGTTCCTCCAAAATGGAAGCGTCGATCAGCTGATACAAATCCTCCAAAGGATCCAAATCCTTTTGAATCTGTTTTAGCTCTTTACAATGAAATTCTCCCAATATGGTTTTGATATGGGGAAGCATGGACAGGGAGCTTTTGAAGGCAATCAAGTCCCTGGGATTGGCGGTCTGGTAAGTAACCCGGCTTACCAAACGTTCCATATCGTAAACGGGATTTAAATATTCTCTCAATTCCTCCCGGTTCATGGACTGACTGTTTAATTCCTCAATCGCATCCAGACGCCCTTCGATTTCTTTTTTTTCGATTAAAGGCTGTTCCACAAAATTTCGCAGCATTCTGGCTCCCATGGCGGTTTTTGTCTTGTCTAACACCCATAGCAGGGAACCTCGTTTTTGGTTTTCACGGAGAGTCTCCACAAGCTCCAGATTCCGTCTGGTGGAGCTGTCAATAATCATATATTTACCGGTACTGTAAAGCTTTAGGTGGGACATATGGCTAAGGGAGGTTTTCTGCGTCTCATAGAGGTACTTTAACAGCGCCCCTGCTGCAATCGTCCCGCATGCATAGTCCTTGAGCCCAAGCCCGTCCAGGCTGGATAGCTTAAAATGGGAAAGCAGTATGCCCACGGCCGTCTCTTCACTGAAATACCAGGACTCCAGGGGATAAACGGCAATGCCAAGCCGCTCCTTTAAATCCGTCAAATCCACGCCGCTCATACGAAAGGCTTCGTTGCAGATGATTTCCGAAGGGGCAAACCGGTGGATTTCGTCTAAAAGCTTTCGTTCATTTTCCAATTCTGTTACGTAGTAGTCTCCGGTCGTAACGTCTGCAATGGAAATGCCGTAGTGATCTTCCAGATTAATGCACATAATATAATTATTCCTGGTTTCATCCAAGGCCTGGGCGTCCAGATTTGTGCCGGGAGTTACAATCCGCACCACCTCCCGGCGTACCAGCCCCCGGGAGGTTTTGGGATCTTCCACCTGTTCGCAGATGGCCACTTTATACCCCTTTTGCACCAGTTTATTTAAATAGCTTTCTAACGCATGAAAGGGAACGCCGCACATAGGGGCCCGTTCTTTTTGGCCGCAGTTCTTTCCTGTAAGGGTGATTTCCAGTTCCTTGGAGGCAGTCAAGGCGTCCTCAAAAAACATTTCATAAAAATCCCCCAGGCGATAGAACAAAATACAGTCCGGATAATCCTTTTTGGTATCTATATATTGCTGCATCATTGGTGTAAATTCTGTCACGTTTTTCTTCCTTCCTACATATAGTATCTGCTGATGATTGCTTCCGCCACTTTCAAGCCGTCCATAGCGGCGGACATAATCCCACCAGCATAGCCGGCGCCCTCCCCGCAGGGATATACGCCGTTTCGATTGCTTTCCATGGATTCCCTGCGCATTATGCGCACAGGAGATGAGGTGCGGCTTTCTACTCCGGACAGAATACAGTCGTAACGGTGAAAGCCTGAAATCTTTCTGGAAAAATCCTCCATTCCCAAAAGAAAAGCTTCTTGAATCTCCCGGGAAAATAATTCATGCAAAGGGGCAAATGCCGTATCCCCTTTGGTAACGCTAGAAAATGCTCCATATCCGCTGCTTTCTTTTCCCTGGGCAAAATCCCCCAAAAGCTGCTGAGGAATCCGCCCGCCTCCCATCTGGTACGCCTTTTGTTCCAGATCCTGTTGGAATCGGACGCCGGAGAGGGGATCCCTTCCTCCAAAATCCTCAGGCGTAACAGATACGATAATCGCGCTGTTAGCATTGGCTCCGTCACGTTTATGGTAACTCATCCCGTTGACGGCCAAATGTCCCGGCTGTGAGGAAGCGTTTACCACATATCCTCCGGGGCACATACAAAAGGAGTAAATTCCCCTGCCAAGATGGCTGGAGGACAATTTGTAAAACGCAGCGTTCAGATGGGGCATTGCTTCTTTGCCATATTGCGCTTCATTAATCATACTCTGGGGATGTTCCACTCGAAATCCAGCGGCAAAGGATTTCGGCTCCATGGCAAACCCCTGTTCCAGGAGCATGGAAAATGTGTCCCGGGCGCTGTGCCCAATGGCCAGAACGGCGGCGCTTGCATGTAAGCGAATTTGATTCGTTCCGCTTCGAAGCAAAAGGGCCGACAGCCTGGGCCCGTCCCATTCAAAGCCGGTCAAACATGTTTCAAAGAGAAAGCTTCCCCCTGCCTGTTGAATGGCCCCCCGCATCCGTTCCACCACAGATGATAAGATATCCGTGCCGATATGGGGCCTGGCGTCATATAAGATCTCTTCCGGCGCGCCAAAGGATACGAAGGTCTCTAACACCATCCTGCTGCGGCCTTTCGTATCCTTTACCAGGGTGTTTAGTTTTCCGTCGGAAAAGGTTCCGGCGCCGCCTTCTCCAAACTGCACGTTGGAATTGGGGTTCAGATTGCCGCTTTTCCAAAATGTGTCCACATCCTGCTGCCTTCTTCGAATTTCCTTTCCCCGCTCCACCACAACCGGGGCAAATCCGGCCTGGGCTAAAAGATAAGCGGCAAACAGACCTGCCGGCCCGCTGCCAATCACTACGGGAGGATGGGACAGTTTTTTCGTTCCTTTTGGGGGAATCTGATACGGCGTCTCCTTTGTTGACATAATATTATTATTGTGAACCTTTTTCAAAATCTTCTGTTCCTGGGAAAGGGAAACATCTATGGTATAGACATAAGTGACTTCTGATTTTTTTCTGGCGTCCAGAGAACGCCGTACAATCTTCATATGCTTGATTTGCTCCGGCGAAACCTTAAGCAGTCTTGCCGCTTTTTGCATCAGCATTTCTTTGGTATGTTCTAAAGGCATTTTTACCTGTTGTATCCGAATCATTTGCTCCCTCCATGAAATCCTGCCACCCAGCCGCTGGACCAGGCCCACTGCAGATTATAACCGCCGCAGGCGCCGTCAATATCCACTACTTCTCCTGCAAAATACAGACCCCTAACCAGCTTAGATTCCATGGTCTTTGGGTTGAGCTGGGAGGTATCCACTCCACCGGCGCATGCCTGGGCCTGGTCAAAGGACTTGCTGCCGATAATATCCACATGCAGCCCTTTGATGCATGTTACCAGACGGCGGACGTCTTTGCTCCCACATGAATGCAAGGCCGTATTGTGTTTCAGTCCTGCCTCTTTGAGCAGCACCGGAATTAGTTTTTGATTTACCAAACCCGGCAGACAGCTGCCAACGAGACAGCCGCCCCGGCGTTTTTGCCAACCCGTCACGTATGCCTCCAATTCCTTATGGCTTTGCTCCGGGGCAAAGTCAATGGATGCATAGACCCTTTGTCCTGCATGTAAAGCCAATAGCGCATATCGGCTTACCTGAAACGCCGGGATTCCGGAAAGTCCAAACTCTGTCAGCTGCAGTTCTCCTGGTTCTTTACAGATAAGCTTTTCGTCTATGTAAAGAGACAACACAGAATCTGCACGAATTCCTGCAAGTTCTTTCAAAAACGACTGTTTTCCCTGCATTTGCACCAGGGCAGGGACAATCGCTGTCAAATGATGGCCAAATTCTGTAATATATTTGAAGCCGCTTCCGTCGCTTCCTGTCTTTTTGGCGGCTTTTCCTCCGGTGGCGATGATACAGATGCGGCTTTGATATTCTCCCTCCTTGGTATCATACCAAAAACGGTCCTTTTCTTTTTTGATACTTCGAAGGCCCACGCCGTAGTAACAATCCACCTTCCGGAACAAAAGCTCCTGCACCAATGCCTGACGGACGCAGGAGGCCTGACCGCTGGCGGGATAAAAATACCCGCCTCTTTTTTCCTTGGGAAAAATGCCGATTTCCCGGAAAAAGTCAAGAGTGCTTTCCAGTCCGAATTGTTCCAATACAGGCAAGACAAAGGCAGGGTCCTGTCCCCTGTAGCATTCCAGGCCCTGCACTCGATTGGTAAAGTTGCATTTTCCATTTCCTGTGGCCAAAATTTTTTTTCCGGCCTGCTCCATATGTTCCAGCAAGGCGACCTTCGCCCCCTGTCTGGCCGCGCTGATGGCAGCCGTCATTCCGGCTGCTCCCGCGCCTATTACTATGACGTCATAATTCTTCTTGTTCCTGCTGTTCATTTCCGTCTTCCTCCAACGTTCCAAAGGCCGCTTCTTTCTCAGGCCGGCCTTTGAAATTCCTGGAACGGATAATCAGATACGTGGTGCTTATGATGGATAAAATACCGTCTCCAATCAACACCAGGTATGTAAACTGGTTCCGTACCTCCGTTTTTGAAAAAGGATTCACTAAAATCAAGGCTGCGCATATCACCATAACCACAGATAAGCCTAAAAATACAAAGAAGCCCGAATCCTCCAAAGCCCTCAAGTCCATAGCGTTTTGCACTTTCACAACAGCCGTAAGGAGAATGCCAATCCCCAGGCACAGATGAAAGATATCTGCAAACTGCTGAATCCTGATGATAATACAGATTCCAAGGATTACAGTAAAGGCGCCGATGGAAAATCCATATTGGTTCACATTTCGGTAATTTTCTTTGATAAAATATTCTCCAATCCGAAGGATGCCAAGTAAAATCAGCCCTCCCGCTAAGAGATAGCAAAATTGCTCCGCTTCCAGATTGGGAATCACAAGAAATGCAAACCCAAGGACAATATAGAGTATGGCAGCCACATATACAATAATCGTGCTGATTTTATTATCTTCTGTTTCTTTTGTAAATCCTGTTTTCATAACGTTACCTCTTTATTTGGCTATAAGCCTGTTTCCTTTTGGATTGATAGGATGCTTTTAGGCAAAATCCTTTTAGTAGTATAGCACAAATTTTTCCAGGATTCAACTGGAATAGCTCTCTAAAAAGTTGTAAAGCTCCCGCTGGCTGCTCATTTCTTTTCCCTCTAAAATCTCCTGCTGAAGGTTTGCGGGAAGATCCTCCAATCGGATATCGGTGGTATCGTAAACCGTCTCCTTGTCTGCATAATACACAATTACATATCCCTCTTCTTCACACAAAACAAATTCATAGTTCACAGGTTTTGCAGCGCTTGGAGCGGCGCTTTGTTCTTCTTCCTTCTCTGCCTCTGGTTCCTTCTGAGACAAAAGCTCTGGTTCTTCTGATTTTTTTTGCTGTTGGATGCTGACATAATATCCTCCGCCATAAGCCATGCAGCATCCAAAGGCGGCCAATGCACAAATAAGGCGGATACGATTTGCTTTTTTCATGATTTGCTCCTTTTTGCATAGTATCCGCCAAATTTTGGAATTTATTCTGTTTATTTTAATAAATGAAGTTTTTTTGTAATTTTTGTCAGCAGCCGTCCTCCCGGAAATGCTTTTAAATCCGTCTCATTCAGGCCTCTAAACAGCAGCATAAAGATGCCGTAGACCAAAACTCCCGCCACAATGGCGGTGACAGTAGCAACCGCGTTCTGATCCAGCGCTTTCATCATACCTAAGTGGGTAAAATATACGGTTCCTCCCATAAAAGCGGAGGACAGGCAGGGAATCAAAAATGTCTTTAAGATTTCCTGACGGTATCGAACGTATTTTCGAATAGCAATACCGTTAAACACACACATGATAAAAGAAAAAAATGCGTTGGCAATGACTACTGCATAGATATTCCAATTCAGGCCATACATCAGCCCAAACAACATGGCGATATGGGCCACAAGGGCAATCACCGCATTGTAAACCGGCGTCTTCATCCGATTGACGCCTTGCAAAATAGCATTGGATAACGTAGACAGGGAATAAAACACAATGGAAACGGCCCCTGTTGTCAGCAGTCTGGCAGCTAAGCGGTTTGCTTCCTCTCCTGCTGCGCCTCCCGCCGGATATAAAAGATCGATAATGGGTTTGGCCAAAACCCCCATTCCTACGGCGCAGGGAATAGCCACCACCATACTGAACCGAATCGCCGAGTGGATTTTGTGCTTCACCTGCCGCATATCCCGGGAAGCGAACGCCGTGGCAATGCTGGGAACACTCGAAGCCGCCAAAGCGGAAGCTAAAGCAATCGGAACGTTCACCAATGTTTTATATTTTCCTACGAAAACACCCCACATGGTACTGTACGTCACTTCCGGATATTCCTGGAGTGCGGCGACATTTTTAAAAATACCCTGATCTAAAATGGAACTGATATTGTAGATTGTGGTGCTCAATAATACTGGTATAATGGTCAAAAACAAGATGCCAAATACCTCTCCATAGCCCTCTGTACGTTTGGAGATATCTTTTTTCATCTGCCGTTTGTACACCGGCTTGTATATGAAAAATACAAAGAACACAAATCCCAAGGCAAACAAGGCCCCGGCTCCGGTTCCCACGGTGCCTCCGGCCGCGCCGTAGGCTTCTCCATAGTGTTCGGAATTTCCAAGCACGGCTCCAATCCTGGCGCCGTAGCTATACAGCATATAGGCCACCCAAATACTGGTGACGGCATTGACAACCTGTTCAATCAGCTGAGAGACAGCGCTGGGCATCATAGTACCCATCCCCTGGAAAAACCCACGAAACACCCCAAGAATCGCCACCACCAGAAGGGTGGGGGACAGCACCTGAAGTGCAAAAATACTCAAAGGTGTTTTCAGTAAATCCGTAATGGCTCCGGCTCCAAAGAATACCACCAATCCGGCAGCCGTACCGGAAATCAATGCAAACAGCAACGCCCCCTTGAAAATCCGGTATGCATTTTTTCGCTGCCCTCTTGCTACTCTTGTGGATACCAGCTTGGAAACAGCCAAGGGCAGGCTGTAGGAGGAAATCAGCAAGAGAATGCTGTATACCTCCATAGCCGCCCCATAATAATCATTTCCAACATCACCTATAATAGCAGTTAAGGGAATCCGGTAAATCAATCCAATCATCCTGCTGATCATAGATGCAATGGCCAGAATCGAACCCTGGATTAGGAAACTGGATTCATTTTTTCTGTTTCTTCCCATAATTATCCTCAATTTATCTTAAAAGAAGGCGTTTACTGCTCCTGCGCCCTTGCTTCCTGCAGCTCTTCCACCGTCTGGTAAACGTGGAATCTGTCTTGATAATTGTCTCTTGCGATGCAAACCCAGGTCTTTCCCTGGTTGATGGTAATTTCTTTTCCGGAAGCGTCAAAATAACGGGCCGGAGAATTTTCATCTGCTTTCGTCCAGGTAACGTCAATCATTTTGCCGTTGGTAATATATTTGCCAACGCCTGACTCTCCCGAGGGAATGGTATGAATATCCAGGTAACCGTTTTCATCTGCATAATCCCAGTTGCAGTACTGTACCAGGATATTTTTGAATTTCAACTGGGTCTCAGTCGCGGCGTCCATATGCTCCTGCTTGTAAGCGTAGCGATAATATACGCCTTCCTCCTGATTATAGACAAACCAGGGATTGTTTATAAAATATCCAGGGCTGACTACAAGAGCGTCGGTGCCGTCTGCCAGCTCAATCTGCTCGTCGTCCTGGGCAAACTGATAATGTCCCTGATAATTTTCATCTAATTGCGTACGGTAGCCCTTTTCGGCCGCAGCGTTTTTTAAGCGTTCTTCACTGGTAAATACATTGTGGGGAGATTTACGGTTCTCATCCCTGTAAAAGGCAATGGGCTCGATACTGTAATCCATACCGTTGATGTTATGGATATCCTCCCGGGCTAAAATCGGCTCCGCATAAATGGCTTGTCCATAATGAACATAAATGGCGTCAAATTCTTTTGCGAAATAGATAAAGTAGTGACGGCAGCTTCTGGTGGAACCAATTTTTTCCAATCCGGTGACGTCCTGGAAAATGGCCATCAATCTTGTAATAGAGCCTTCCACGGGAACTTCGTAAATAATGTCCGCATTGGAAATGCCGTATTGGGGGAGGGCGTCTACGGTATTGCCAATCATAATGGCAAAGGGACGCTGTGCGGCAATCTCCTCGTCAATCCATTGTCCGGTGAGGTGGCTTCTGGCCATTCCTTCCGGAACGACTTCCTTTTCCGGTTCTGGCTCCGGTTCCGGCTCCGGCTCTGGTTTTGGCTCAGGTTCCGGTTCTGGCTCCTCTTCTACTACCGGCGGCGCGGGCTCTTCTTTCTTTTTGCCACATCCTGCGGCCGTAACCGCCACCATTGCCGCAAGAAGCAGCAGTAACAATTTTCGTTTCATGATTTAACCTCCTGATTTATCTAAAAATTTGCATATTTCGCAAAATATGTCTTTGCTTTTCTTCCATGCAGGCCGCGTCTTCTTCTTCCATATGGTCATAGCCCAAAAGATGGAGGATACTGTGAAGGATCAAAAAGCAAAATTCCCGCTTTTCGCTGTGGCCGTATAACAGGGCCTGTTCTTTCACCCGGCCGGCACATACGATCACATCCCCCAGAAGGGCTTCTCCCGTATCCGGGTCAAAGTTGTCCGGCTCCTCTTCAATCTTTGCATATTCTCCCGGCAGGGAATATTCGATCATGGGAAAAGAAAGGACGTCCGTGGGGGCGTCTATTCCCCGGGTCTGGCTGTTGATGCGCTGTATCTCCTGTTCTGTTACCAAAAGGATGGATACCTGGGCCTCGTAAGGAAATTCTTCCGCTAAAAGCGCGGCGTTTACCGTTGCGGCTGCCAGTTCTTCCTCCGGAAAATCAAAGAAAAGCCCGCTGTCATTTTCATATGTGATCGTCATATAACCCAGCCTCCTTGATTAAATAGTCCCGAATCTGCAAAAACAGATTCATGCTAAGCCCTGATTTATCATACACTCCCCGGGCGGAATTTTCATTCAGCGTCTGGTATACTACAATATCCTGATTCCAACTGCTGGAAAGGGTTTCCGGATCTAAAACGTCAAATTTTGTCACTACCTGGTCCACAATATGCACCAAAGCTGATTCCGGTGTGGACGGAAGGCGCTTTTCTCCGTTATATTCCTCTAAGATCTGAATGATTTCAGGAGGAAAACGATGCTTTACGGCAACCATAACACCGTTTTTCACATATGGCTCCCCTTCTAGGCGGCCGACTCTGTAATAAAACCCCGCCGTCTCCACAATATCTTTGTCCAGCTGGATCTTCTCTGCGCACGCTTTCGCAATCTTAGATACTTTTTGGGCATGTTCGTAGTCCGCCTTGGAAAATTTTTTCATTTCCTGTACTAAGCCGAAGGATTCATCCAAAATCTGTTCTAACCGTTTCTTGCGGCTGGTATTTATTTTATCATTCCACAGATGAAAAAGCAATGTGCCAAAGGAAGCGCTGATGGCTCCGCACAAAACACTGTATATAAGGGTTGTTTTGTCCAAGGTTCCCCCCTCTATCATGGCGGAGGAAATACAAAGACAGACGGTGGCTGCAAGAAACAGAAAACTGCTCCAGGCCAAGTCGGCTTTTTTTTGCATATATTGGGTGATCACACAGCCGCAGACACACAACAGCAGATAACAGGACAATAGAGGAATACTCTGACTGGCAGTGGAGCATATCAGCAGAACTGAGCTGTAAATCCCGGCCAGAAGTCCTAAAAAGGGGGAAGCGATTACGGTCATAATCATTGGGATTATCATTACCGGACGGGCGTATCCGGGAAAAAAACTCATAGCCGCCGTAAGGATACAGCAGCATCCATAGGCAGCGGCAATCCTTGGGAAGTTATTGGCTTTTTCATCCAGATATCCCAGCTCCAGGCGGTTTTTCTCAAGGCCTAATACCATCAGAATGCAGAATGCAATCCCGTTATACAGGGAGAAAAGCCAGTCTCCCGGATGGCCGCTGTTCATAATCAAGACAAATGACGTCATAGCAGCTACTTCCAGCAGAATCGCTAAAATCATTGTAAACCGTTTCCATGACCATTTATCTTCCAGTCCCATATCTGCTCCTGTTTCTTGGCTTGTCCTTTGCTTTGGTAGTTCTTTGCTCTTTTTTCTCATAATCCTCGTATGCTTTTACAATCCGTTGTACCAGGGGATGGCGCACCACATCGCTGCTAGTCAGTTTGCAAATGCCAATTTCTTGGATATTTTGGAGTACACGGATGGCCACGTCCAGCCCGGATACAGCCCCGGGGGCCAAATCCTTTTGGGTGGCGTCCCCGGTAATCACCACTTTAGAGCCGAACCCGATTCTGGTTAAAAACATTTTCATCTGTGCCGGCGTCGTATTCTGGGCTTCATCCAGGATAATAAAAGCGTTATCCAGAGTACGCCCTCTCATGTAGGCCAAAGGCGCCACCTCAATCAGTCCTTTTTCCATATTTTTCAGGAAGCTGTCGGCGCCCATAATCTGATGCAGGGCGTCGTACAAGGGCCGCAGATACGGATCTACTTTGCTTTGAAGATCCCCTGGCAAAAATCCAAGCTTCTCTCCCGCTTCAATGGCGGGCCTGGTCAGTATAATACGGCTTACTTCTTCCGTCTTAAAGGCGTGGATGGCCATAGCCATAGCAAGATATGTCTTTCCGGTACCGGCGGGGCCGATCCCAAAGACAATCATCTTTTCACGAATTGCTTCCACATAAGCGCTCTGTCCCAATGTCTTCGGCTTAATGGGCTTTCCGCTTATGGTATGGCAAATCAGCTCTTTATCAATTTCCGTCAACGCTTCTTCTTTCTCTTCAAAGGTAAGGGAAATGGCATAGTCTACATTTTGTTCTGTAATTGCATTTCCCCGCCGGGATAATTCTAAAAGCTGGCAAAACGTCCGGGAGGCTTTTTCCACATCCCTCTGGCTGCCTAAGAGCTTCATATGATCTTCCCGAATCACGGCCGTTACTGAAAACGCCCGTTCTATTTTCTTAATGTATGTGTCAAATTGGCCAAATACATTGGCCATATGCTCTGTGGGCATGTTAATTGTTGTTTCCGTCAGACTCATTTGTTTCCTGTCCTTCCTGTGGTAATTCGGCCCTGCCGGTGGCCTGCCTGCTGCCTATAGGCTCCATTACGGTAATGGTTCCTTTTGCCGTGCAGCGTTTATCCTCTGTTACTATAATAACATTATTTTTAAGAATTTGAACCCCTTTTTGTTCTAATTTTTCGCAAAACTCTGCCAATTTATTCCTTGCTAAGGTTTCTGCTTCTTGTTTCGTGTAGGTTTTGTTCTGAAGTACATACTCTTTGGATTCTTCGGTATAAAAAACAATGGGGAGATAAAAGCTTTCCCCGATTTTCAGAGGAAGCTCCGACGTCACCTTATCACAGTGGGTGAAGGAATTCTTTCCGAAGGGAAGCTTGATCAGCTTCTGAAACAACCCCAGCTGATATGATTTTTTCACTTTTCCGGTAAATACCTTGTCCTGATAAGTCAGAGGAAAAACCTGGGAATATTCGTATTCGGTAATGCCAAGGATATCTGCGTCTGCAGCGCAATACTGGTAATTCACAATTTCTCCCCCGTCGTTTTTAATGGGAAGCTTTCCCTCCACCAGTATATCTCCTTTGGTTACTTTGCTTCCCTTTTCCACACAGGGAGTTCCGCTCCTTGTAAAAATACTGTAAATCTCCGCGTCTTTTTCAGCTATCAAATCGCTGGGCGTATCCTCTTTTTCTTTGGACGCCTCCTGGTTGGACGACAAATTTTCCTGAATATCAATCACCAGCCGGGTTCCTTGTATTTTCACGGAAGCCCAGATAACGTCGTCATACTGGCTGCGGAGAAGCTCTTCCAATGCGGCGCAGTCTATTTTGCTTTTGGGAACTCCGTGATAGACCTGGTTTTCTTCCAGGAATTTGATTATGGTACTGTCCGTCCGGTGCTGATTCCCTTCCACCTGGATATTCCAGATAAACAAGGACATAACGTAAAGAGATCCGGCGCATAAAAGAATTCCGAAAAAGAAGATCTTCCGCTTTCGGTATCTGTGCAGCCAAAAAGGCAGTCCAAAGCGCTGCAAAATAATAAGTCTTGTCTTTGTTTTTCTTAACATGGGCTTTAGCTGCCGAAAGCCAGGAAGGCTGATGCAAAATTCATAATGTTCATCCCTGTATTCCAGATTCCAAATCAGAATATCCCGGTTGCTGCACAGATTCAAAAAACGTTCCGGCGCATAGCCTGTGAGCCGGACTTTCACATAGCCCCGTATCAATTTCATCTTATCTGCAAACAAATTTTCTCTCCTTATGGGTCATATACGATTTGATGAATGGAACCTGTAATTTTCATTTCATCATTGGTATAATATTCCACCAAGAGACATTTGCCGGATACTTCTACCTGACAGCCTTTCGTCTGGAGACGGATTTTTTCATTGGTATATTCCAGGATCCCTTTATAGTTCTCTATGAGAACCTCGGATTTCCCCGTGGCGGTTACAATGACCGACCCATACATGATATCCTTGGGCAGCTCTAAGGATTCTACAAGATTTGATTTTACTTTTTTTAATTTCTGTTTTCCCATAGTTTACTATATGAGAAAACAGGCGGGGTTATTCTTTTCTTATGGGAAGGATTTTGGGATACTATGGGGTTGTCAGGATTCCTTTTATCATGGAAGCTTCTGGGGGAGCCTCCCCGATCTCATAGGCGTTTACGATTTTTCCATAGGCTTCTAGGGCCTGATTCCTGTTATTGGCGTAAATAGTGGCTAAGGTGTCCCCGTAGGCTACCTGGCAGCCTCTTTTTTTCTTTAAAAGAACCCCTACGGACAGATCGATTTCACTGTCCTTGGTACTGCGGCCGCCTCCAAGAATCAGGCTAGCCAAACCGATTTCTTCGGCAAGGATGCGGGTGACAAATCCTTCTTCGCTGCTCTTTACTTCCAGAATATGGGATGCCGTGGGGAGAAGTTCGGGATGGTAGACGTAGCTGCCGTCACCTCCTTGGGCTTCTACGAATTCCGCCAGTTTTTTCAGGGCGGCGCCGCTTTTGACAGCGTCAGAAAGGAGGGCGCGGGCCTCTTGCTGCGTCCGGGCCTTTCCTCCCAACAGAACCATTTGTTCTCCCAGGGCATAAACCACTTCCATAAAATCCGAAGGCCCTTGTCCGTTTAAGGACAAAATGGCCTCTTTTACCTCCAGGGCGTTGCCTACGGCGCAGCCTAAAGGCTGATCCATATCGGTAACTACCGCAACCGTCCGTTTTCCTGCGCCGTTGCCGATTCTCACCATTTCCCTGGCCAGGGCAAAGGCGTCGGATTCTTCTTGCATAAAAGCGCCGTTGCCGGTTTTTACGTCCAGTACAATGGCGTCAGAGCCGGCGGCTAATTTTTTGCTCATAATGCTGCTGGCAATCAAAGACATCTGATTTACCGTAGCCGTAACGTCCCGCAGGGCGTACAATTTTTTATCTGCGGGAGCCAGGTTGGCGGTCTGGCCCATAATGGACAGCTTGATACGGTTTACATTTTCTATAAACTGTTCTTGGGAAAGGCTGGTGGTAAACCCTGGGAAGCATTCCAGTTTATCTATGGTTCCCCCGGTGTGCCCCAGGCCCCGGCCGGACATTTTGGCCACAGGAATTCCCAAGGCGGCCACCATTGGCGCCAAAACGAGGGAGGTCTTATCTCCCACCCCTCCGGTGCTGTGCTTATCAACCTTGATCCCGGAAATGGAGGACAGATCCAGCACGTCGCCGCTGTCTCTCATAGATAAGGTCAGCTGCAGCGTCTCTGCTTCGTCCATCCCCTGAAAGCAAACGGCCATCATCATAGCGGACATTTGGTAGTCCGGGATGGCGCCGAGGGTATATTCTTTGACCATCCAGGAAATTTCTTCTTTCGATAAGGAGGCTCCCTGCTTTTTCTTTTGAATCAAGTCATACATTCTCATATGCATTCTCCATTCTCACGTGAAACCAGCGAAAGGTATTTTTATGCAAACAACGGCGTGGAAAAATAGCGTTCCGCTGTATCCGGCAGAATCGTTACCACCGTTTTTCCTTCTCCCAGCTTTTGGGCAAGCTTAAGAGCGGCCGCCACATTGGTTCCGCTGGAGATTCCGCACATCAAGCCCTCTCGTTTTGCCAAATCCTTGGCGGTTTTTAAGGCTTCTTCGTCCGATACGGTATAGATATCGTCATAAATCCTTTGATTCAGCACTTTAGGAACCACCCCGTCTCCAATTCCCATCTGAATGTGGGTTCCCACGGTGCCTCCGGCAAGAATCGCCGCGTTTTCCGGCTCCACGGCCCAAATGGTCATATCTGGATTCAGGGCTTTTAGCGTCTCCCCAATGCCTGTGATGGTGCC
>CAMNQH010000006.1 GCA_946549035.1 uncultured Lachnospiraceae bacterium
TTTCTGAAGGTATCTTGTCCATCCAGACAGGTGTCTGTCAGATAGCCTTTCTCCCATTCCCATTTGGAGAGTCCTCGGTAATAATACATTTTTTTTGCGTCCTCAATGATAAAGGGAATAAGCCCGAAACGCAGGCACTCTTTGAATGCGATTAATCTGCCGACTCTGCCATTGCCATCTTGGAATGGATGAATGCGCTCAAAGGCGTAATGGAAGCAAATGATGTCGTTAATCGTAACAGTAGTTTTGGCTTCGTATTCGGTAAGCAGAACTTTCATTCGTGGAACAACCTCTTTCGGTTTTAATGTTTCACGGCCGCCGACCATATTGGCTCTTTTCTTGTAATCCCCAACGGCGAACCAGGCAAGTGAGGAATCTTTTGTACTTTGCTTCAAAATGCGGTGCAGCTCTTTGATGATATCCTGGGTAAGCGGTTTTTCAGCCATATCGATACAATAGTCAATGGCCCGAAAATGATTGACAGTTTCGATAATGTCATCAACAGGGATGCCTTCTCCGATATCTATTGTGTTAGTTTCAAATATCAGCCGGGTCTGATCTTCACTGAGTTTGCTGCCTTCTATATGATTGGAGTTATAGGTCATCCGTACCTGAAGCTCATGGTACAGGCCGCCAGGCATATGGATGTTTTTTTCATCTCTGAGAGTTTGAAGCAAACGGTTATCTGAAAAGGCCTGGCATAGTTCATCTGTAGAACAACCGAAAAAATCAGCCATTTTTTTAAGAACATGATAGGCAATTTTCTCTCCCCGCCCGATTTTTGCAACGGTGCGGGAGGAAATACCGAGTTCCTTAGCTAGTGCAGTTTTCGTTAGACTTTTTTCATTCAGTTTATGCAGTAGGCCGGAATATGATATCATAGTGTTCACCTTCTTCCTTTACTTATTGTACTATAAAAAGCAAAAAAGTAAAGGTTTCTTTGTGAAAAAGTAAAGGGAATGGATATTTCTAAAATATTAATATTGCCTTCATTTGTGCAATACATTTACAGTATAATACTAGATTAATCTATAAAAAGGAGCTAAGAAAATGAGTTCTTACAGTGCATTTATTACAGGGGCAACACGGGGAATTGGAGCGGCTGTCGCCGAGGGTTTGGCGCAAAAAGGGTATCGTCTGGCCATAGGAGGCAGGGACGGGCAAAGGCTTTCTGATAAGGCGGAGGATCTCTCGAATCGGTATCACATACCGTGCCTTGTGCTTCCCGGGGACGTAGGGAGAGAAGATTACGTAAAACAGGCTTTTCAGAGCATAGATGAAAAGCTGGGGCCTTTGGATGTACTGATAAACAATGCAGGAATTTCTTATATAGGTCTTTTAACGGAGATGGATGTTTTGGAATGGGAGCAGGTCATACAAACAAATCTTACCTCCGTATTTTTATGCTGCAAATACGGAGCGGCCCGTATGCTTCAAAGAAAAAGCGGGAAAATCATCAATATATCTTCTGTCTGGGGCAATGTGGGGGCGTCTTGTGAAGCGGCTTATTCTGCATCCAAGGGGGGAGTGAACGCACTGACAAAAGCTCTGGGAAAAGAACTGGCTCCCAGCCAGATACAAGTAAATGCCATCGCCTGTGGAATCATAGATACAGAGATGAACCAGTGCTTTTCTTTAGAAGAAAGGCGGGCGCTGGAGGATGAAGTGCCCTGCGGAAGATTTGCCAGTCCAAAGGAAGTAAGCCAAATGGTAAATTCCCTGTTGGAAGCTCCGTCTTATTTCACAGGGCAGGTGATTACCATGGACGGAGGATGGATATAACAATAACAGCTCAGACAGCCATTGTGTTGTAGGTCAAGATAAACCTCGAGAATTCTCAAATCGAATATCACGTACGCAAAATGAGTATTTTTGAGAAGATGCGAAAAAATTCCCTTAAGATGATTTAAAAAGGAGGGGTTGAATGGATCTTGGCACAAGGCTGGAAGGATTGCTGCAGGAGTTTGGCTTGAGTCAGACACAGGCGGCAGAAGAATTACATATTGCAAAATCAACCATGAACGGATACATCAAAGGAAGAAGGCAGCCAAGCCAGGAAATGCTGAAAATTATGGCAGATTACTTTCATGTATCCCCGGATTACTTGGTTGGAAATACAAATATAAGAAAATATCCGGAAGGAGAGCTTACGGTCCGTGAAGGGAATTTGGTTGGAATATACCGGGATTTACAGACCGATAATCAGAATATATTAATGAAGCAGGCGGAAGCCTTGCGTGTACTTGAAATGAACCAGAAAAACAACAGGAAAAAATAATAGTGAATATGCATTTTGAGTATCATATTACCTGATACGCGTATAAGAACCCGGCTGGATGGACATTCCTATATTATATAATATTGACGGACAGGACAGCAGACAGCAAGGGGGAGTTTCCATGGATTTTGCAGCACGTTTGCATCAACTGATCGAAGAGTCGGAGATTACGCAGAAGGAGTTATCAATTCAGCTTCATATGGCGCCTACGACGTTGAATGGTTATGTAAATCATTATCGGGAACCAGATTTTTCTACGTTAGTCAGGTTGGCGAGGTATTTTCATGTTACTACGGATTATTTATTAGGACTTTCAGATTTAAAAGAGGCATGCCCTATGCCTTTAAGTGAGGATGAGGGCAGGTTGGTGGGGCTATACCGGCGTTTGATGCCGGAGAAACGAGAACTATTAATAGAACAAGCAAAGACATTATATCGGTTTGAACAGAAACGTTTGTAAGAATAAGGGTTTGGGATAAGGGAGTACATGCCAGGATGCCGGGGACGCATCGGTGCATGTGCTTTTTTGTATGTGTTTTTTTAATAAAATAACGCTACCATCTTTATAAATAGATAGGAAGGTGCTATACTGTACAAGGGTGTATTTGAAAAAGGAGAGAAGAGTTTATGTCTTATCAGATCATTTCAGACGGTTCCTGCGATTTGGGCATGGAGATTCCTCAGAAGTATGGGATTAAGGTAGTGCCTTTTTATGTTACCTTTGACGGGGAGACTTATCAGAAAGAGATCGAAGAGGTGAGTGTTCGGGAGTTTTATCAAAAAATGGTAGATTATCCGGATGTCTATCCAAAGTCCTCCCTTCCTTCCATTCAAGATTATGTGGAAGTATTCACTACATATGCTAAGGAAGGCAAAGATATTCTTTGTCTATGTATCACGACTAAATTTAGTGGTTCTTACAATGCGGCTATGAATGCCAGAACCATGGTATTAGAAGAATATCCTGATGTGACGATTGCTGTGATAGATTCTACAGTTGATACGGTTTTGCAAGGAATACTGGTGTTAGAGGCCGTAAGAATGCAGCAGGCAGGGCTTTCACTGGAAGAAACGGTGGAACAGATAGAGCGTATTAAGCCCAGCGGCCGTATTATTTTTACGGTGGGGAGCTTTGATTACCTGATACATGGGGGACGTATTGGCAAGGTGATGGGAGCCGCCGTTTCCGTGTTGGGGATTAAGCCCTTAATTATGCTTCGGGAAGGAGAGATTTTTCCAACCGGGATTACCAGAAGCCGGGTAAAAGCAAGAAAGAAGCTGGTAGAGCAAGTAAAAGAGCATTTTGAAAAGCAAAATGAAAATCCGGATAATTATCAGATCGTGGTGGGCTATGGGTATGATTATGAGGAAGCCGTTGCGTTTCGTGACCAGCTGCTTAACGCTATGCAGGCATATTCCAATATACAGTCCATCGATATATATCAGATCGGGGCTACCATAGGAGTACACACGGGGCCTTATCCTCTTGGTATGGGGCTTTTGAAAAAATTTGACCGATAAAGGATGGAGATGAAACATGAATAAGCATGATATCAAACGAAACCTTCCTATGATGACCGGAAAGCTTGGGGTTTGCGGCTACAATCGCTGGTGCCATTCATTTACTGGAAAAAATAAAAAGACCGGAAGGAAACGTGTCTTTTTTGTAGAATATTGTATTGTGAATCCGGAGCTGGGAGGAAGAGAGCCCATAATGGGAGACAAGCCGTATCAGAGGCCGGCATATTTGATGGTAAAAGCCGGAATCTGGGGAAAACGAGGATTTCATATCAAACAGCATTACGGCATTGAAGAAATGGAAGTTGCCGGTACGTTTCTAAAGATAACAGCTGGGGAATGTTTTTTGTCAGAAAATAACATTTGGGGCAGGGTGAAAGAGGCTCACTCTATGATGTGGTCTTTGCGAATGAATAAAAAGGTTGCGTTTCATCTGGGCTACAGTGCCAGCAAGCCGGTTCGGGAAATGAATCCATTTGATATGTATTGGCATGCAGAAGGGATTCGCACAGATTATGAAGGAATTGTTACGGTTGACGGAGAGAGCTATGAAATAACCCCTGAGACCTGTTACGGTTATGCGGATAAAAAGTGGGGCAGGGATTTTACAAGTCCCTGGTTTTGGCTGTATGGAAGTCAGATGAAGAGTTTAAAAACCGGAAAGCTGTTAGAAAGATCAGCGTTTGCCATGGGCGGCGGTAACCCGGTTGTACTGGGATTCCAACTGCGGAATAAGCCTTTTGTAGACGTTTATTATGAAGGAAAAAACCGAGAAATCAATTATTCTGTTCCTGGAACCTTTGCGCGGATGCGCTATGCCTGCAGTAGGAAAAATGGCAATGTGCTTTGGCATGTAAAAGCCGTAAACCTTACTACGGCCATTGAAGCAAAGATTATTACCAAGGAAGAAGAAGTACAAGAAATGCAGTATCAGGCGCCGGACGGAACCTGGAACCCGGATCTGACAATAGGAAGCGGAACCGGAAAAGGCGAAATTCGCTTGTATCGAAGGAGTGGAAATCACTATACACTCATAGATAAGATTCTGGTAAAAGGTGTTGGATGTGAATATACCGGAAAAAAGTAAGTATGGGATACTTGAGGAGGAGACATGCAGATAATTATTGTAGGCTGCGGGAATGTAGGAAGAACGCTGACCGAACAATTAAGCCAAGAAGGTCATAGTATTACAGTGATTGACCGGGAAGAGGCATTGACTGAAGAAGTAGCAAATCAATATGATGTAATGGGGATTGTAGGAAACGGTGCCAGCTTCAGTGTACAAAAAGAAGCTGGCATTGGCCATGCAGACCTGCTGATTGCAGTAACTACATCAGATGAAGTGAATCTATTATGCTGCCTGATTGCAAAAAAAGCAGGAGGCTGCAATACCATTGCCAGGGTGCGTAATCCTGTATACAATAAAGAAATTTCTTATATTAAGGAAGAACTGGGATTGTCAATGGTAATTAATCCGGAGTTGACGGCGGCCTTGGAAATTTCCAGGCTTTTAAAATTTCCTTCCGCCATTAAAGTGGATACTTTTGCCAAAGGGCGGGTAGAGCTTTTGGGCTATAAAGTAGGAGAAGGTTCTCCCTTGTGCGGTCAGTCCCTGATGGAGGTTTCCGCGAAACTCCAAGGAAATGTTCTGATTTGTATGGTAGAACGGGGGGATGAAGTGTATATTCCGGACGGACGATTTAGACTCCAGGAAAAAGACGTGATTTCCCTGGTGGCGGCTCCCAAGCACGCCAATGAATTTTTCAAAAAAATCGGAATGACGGCCAACCGGATTCGGAATGTCCTGATTGTAGGCGGAGGAGAGACAAGCTATTATCTGACCAAGATGTTAGAGGCTATGGGAATGGTAGTAAAGATTATTGAGCGCAGTAAGGAACGGTGTAACGAGTTAAGCGAATTACTTCCCAAGACTTTGGTTATCCGCGGAGACGGAACGGAACGGAACCTTCTTCACGAGGAGGGGCTGGAACAGATGCATGCATTTGTATCCTGGACCAGTATGGATGAAGAGAATGTGATGCTGAGTCTTTTTGCCAGACGTGCCTCCAAGGCCAAGACAGTAACCAAGATACAGCGGATTGCTTATGATGAGATTATCAGCAGCATGGATCTGGGAAGCGTACTATATCCAAAATACATAACGGCGGATTATATCATTCAATATGTCAGAGCTATGCAAAATTCCATAGGAAGCAATGTGGAGACGCTTTATCGTCTGAGTGACGACCGCGTAGAGGCATTGGAGTTTATAGTGGGGAAACAATCCCCGGTAATCGGCATTCCATTGAAAGATTTAAAGCTGAAAGAAAATCTTTTGATTGGGTGCATCAACCGCAGGGGAAAGATTATCATTCCCGGAGGACAAGACTGCCTGGAACAGGGAGATACTGTAGTGGTGGTTACCACCAATAAGGGTTTCCACGATTTGCGGGATATATTGAAATAAGGAGCAGCGTAATGAACCATTCGATTATTCGCTATATTATGTGCCGTGTTCTGGAATTCCAGGCTGCATTTTTGATGCTTCCATGTCTGGTGGCGTTGTTTTACAGGGAAAAGGCCGGGTTTTCTTATTTGATTGTGGCGGCGGTGTGCTTGATTGTGGCGTTGATAGGAAAACGGAAAAAGCCAAAGAGTAATGTTTTTTATGCCAGAGAAGGATTTGTAACGGTTTCCTTATGTTGGATTGTGTTAAGTATTACAGGAGCCATTCCTTTTGTAATGTCAGGAGAAATACCTTCATTTACAGATGCTTTGTTTGAAACTATTTCTGGCTTGACGACGACAGGTTCCAGTATTTTAACGGATGTGGAAGCCTTGTCCCATTGTAATTTGTTCTGGAGAAGTTTTACCCACTGGATTGGGGGGATGGGGGTACTTGTTTTGGTACTGGCGATCCTTCCCTTGGCCGGGGCTCACAATATGTATTTAATGCGGGCGGAAAGCCCGGGGCCGTCTGTGGGAAAGCTGGTTCCCCGGGTACGTCATACGGCGCGTATTCTGTACGGAATTTATATTGTAATGACCCTGATCCTGATTGTGCTTCTTCTGTGTACAGGGATGAATTTGTTTGAAGCGTCTACCCATGCGTTTGGTACGGCGGGAACCGGAGGTTTCGGAATTTTAAATACCAGTATAGGGTCTTACCCCGTATCGGCCCAGGTAATTATTACTGTTTTTATGATTTTGTTTGGAGTTAATTTTAGTGTGTACTATCTCTTTTTGGTTCGAAGGCCAAAGGAAGCGCTTTTTCATGAGGAGATGCGGTACTATTTTATAATTATTGCAGCGGCAGTGGTGATGATTACCTGGGATGTCCGGGATATGTTCGGAAATCTGTTTGAAGCAGTTCGTCATGTGGCCTTTCAGGTTGGTTCTATTATAACCACAACAGGATTTGCCACAACAGATTTTAATTTATGGCCTGCGTTTTCCAAGACGATCCTGGTGCTTTTAATGTTTGTGGGAGCTTGTGCAGGAAGTACCGGAGGGGGAATAAAAGTTTCCCGTATCATTATTTTGCTGAAGCTGGTGAAAAATGAGATTTCCCATTTGATTCATCCGAAGCGGGTGAAGCAGATGTACTTTGAAAAGCATGTGGTCTCCAAGGAGGTTACCAGAGGTATTCAAGTGTTTTTGATTGCTTATCTGTTGATTTTTGCCGGGTCCTTGTTATTGATTTCCTTGTGTGAGCTGGATCTTGTTACAAATTTTACAGCGGTAGCGGCTACCCTGAACAATATAGGGCCAGGTCTTGAACTGGTAGGGCCTACCGGGAATTTCAGTGTTTTTGCCGCTCCTGCAAAATGGGTTTTGATGTTTGACATGCTGGCGGGACGTTTGGAAATTTTCCCTATGCTTGTGATGCTGTCACCCTCTACCTGGAAGCGGGGATAATATGAGAAAAATGGAATTTAAAATGGAGCGGACAGGACTTTTGCAGGTAGGAGACGTGCTTCCCGTAACAGAAGGGAAGCTGCCCTCTTCCTATTACTATACTTTAGGAAAAGCCTATGCCATGTCAGCCAATTATAGTTTTAGTGAACGTTTGAAATCTTCTCAGGGAAAGGTAGTCAGCGTAGATGAGACTTCCAAAGGATTCTTTGTTACGGTAGAGTTTGATGAGTAAAGGCATAGTAAGGGAGAGGCTTTCAAAGCCTCTGATTTCAAGCTTACTCCATGACATGCTCTAGGCCCTGAGCGAGAATTGCGTGAACATGACTGTCCGCTAAAGAATAATAAATGGTTTTTCCTTCCCGCCGGTAATTTACCAGGCGGGATTGTTTTAATACGCGAAGCTGATGTGAAATAGCGCTTTGGGTCATTCCCAAGGCCTCTGCAATGTCGCAGACGCATAGTTCCTGACAGGATAGGGCATGGAGAATCCGAATGCGGGTGGGATCTCCAAATACTTTTAATAGATCCGCAAGGGCGTCTATATTATCTTCACTGATCATGTGTTCCAGGGAAATATGATGATTATGATGTTCCTGACAGATGGGTGCGGTATCTTCCGGGGATGGTTTCTTTGTCAATGGAATCTCCTTTCCAAAAGCAACGGGTAGCCTGTAATCTAAGAGTAACGATAGGATGAAAAAGTGTGCTGCGGCCGAAGAAACGGGCAGCACACTTATTATTTTATTTAAAACCGGGTTTTTGTCAAGTGCTCTTACTTTTTATACAAAATCCGAATGGAATTCAGAATGCAGAGCATAGCCACTCCGGTGTCGGCGAACACAGCCATCCACATAGAAGCAAATCCAAACAGTCCAAGGAGCATAACGGCTGCTTTGACTGCCAGTGCAAACACAACGTTTTGTACCGAAATTCGGTTGGCGGACCGGGCGATGGAAAGTGATTGGGGAATCGCTTCCATGGCGGATGTCATGAACACCACGTCGGCAGCTTCGATGGCGGCGTCTGCACCGCTTCCCATGGCGGCTCCTACGTCTGCTCCTGCCAAAACAGGCGCGTCGTTGATACCGTCTCCCACAAACATCACGGCGCCATAATGGCTGCGAATCTGAGTCAGACGGTTTAGCTTATCTTCTGGTAACAGTTTTGCATGTACTTCGTCCACGCCAATTTCGTCAGCTACGGTATGGGCGCTATCGGCAGCGTCTCCAGTGAGCATAGCAGTGTGGATATTGAGCTGCTTTAATCTCTGTATTGCGGATTTTGCATCGGACTTTAAGGTATCTGAGACTACCATATGTCCTGCAAAAATGCCATTAACGGCCACCAGTACCTGAGAACCGAAGGCTTCTTGCTTATAATGAAGAAGGGGGACATGATACAGTTCCATCAATTTTTGATTTCCGCAAAGTACTTCTCCTTGGGACAACGTTGCCTTGATGCCGTGTCCTGGAATTTCTTCCAGAGAAAGAGGCGTCTCTAAGGGAAGATTTTTTTCCCGGGCTGCCGTAACAATGCTGACTGCAATAGGATGGGTGGAGTTCTGCTCGCAGCTTGCACAAAGAGCCAGGAGCTGGTGGGCAGAAAGGGGAAGACTTGTATCCGCGGAGGCAGATGCAGAATCTTGGGCCAATGGTTTGGAAGTTTCGCCGACAGGCGCCAAAACTGCTTTTTGCAGTACAAAGTTTCCCTGAGTAATGGTTCCGGTTTTATCCATAACTACGGTACGGATTTGTTTCATCGCTTCAATAGCTGCGCCGCCCTTAAAAAGAATTCCTTTTTTGGAGCCTGCGCCGATGCCGGAAAAGAAGGCCAGAGGAACGCTCAGGACTAAAGCGCAGGGACAGCTCATAACCAAGAAGGTCAGGGCGGTGTAGACCCAGTAGCTCCAGTTTCCGGTAAACAGCGACGGGAGGATGGCAGTGCCTAAGGCAAAAAGGACTACGATGGGGGTGTAAATTCTGGCAAAACGTGTAATGAAGCGGTCGATTTTTGGCTTGCTGGCAGCCGCATTTTCTACAGAATCCAAAATTCTTGTTACCATTGATTCAGACAAGGGTTTTTCCACACGTATTTTTAACTGTCCGGAGGTGTTCACACAGCCGGAGATTACGGAATCGTGTACCGTTACTTGTACGGGCACAGGCTCCCCTGTGATAGGAGAGGTATCTACGCGGCTCTCCCCTTCCAGTACAATTCCGTCTAAGGGAATGCGATCTCCCGGACGTACCAGAAGCATATCTCCCGGTTTTGCCATAGCAGCGTCCAGGAGTTTTACTGTATTTTCAGTAATAAGATTTACTGTCTCCGGGCGAAGGTCAACGGCGTCCATAATCTGGCTGCGGCTTTTTTCCACAGCTACTTCTTCAAAAAATTCACCGATGCGGTAGAACAACATGACGCCTACGGCTTCCCCAAAATTTTGAATGGCCAATGCTCCTAAGGTTGCAATACTCATTAAGAAGTTTTCGTCAAAGATTTGTCCCCTTCGTATATTTTTGCCAGCAGTTATCAGTATTTCGGCTCCCAGCAGCAGATAGGCCACGATGAAAATACCGGAAGGTACAAGGGACGGGATAACGGAGAATTGCTCTAATACTTCCCCTATGATAAAAAGTGCAGCGCCGCTAAGCAGGACGGCCAAATCCTTCTTGTGGCTTTTTGGTTCTTTTTTTGGTGCGGCTTTTTGTCCGTCTGCTTCTATCACCCGTACCTCTGACTCAATAGAAGCACATATTTCCTGTATTTTTGAAAGATAGTTTTCCGGATGCTTGGCAGTAATCCGTAATTGTTTCGTTGCAAACGTAATGGTTGCGCTGGTAATCCCTTCCAGGCGTGAGATCTTATCCTCCATTTTGGCCGCACAGTTAGCGCAGCCTAAATTTTCCAGAAGATATAGTTTCTTTTGATTTCCTCCGGACAGGCCGCAAGAACAGGCTTCCAGGGACAGGCCGCAGGAGGAACAGACGGGAGGAGGGGCTGAATGGTGGTGATGCTCCGCTTCGCAGCTGCAGTCATCATGGTGATGGTGATGCTCCGATCCGCAGCTGCAGTTATCATGGTGATGGTGATGCTCCGCTTCGCAGCCGCAGTTATCATGGTGATGGTGATGTTCCGATCCACAGCTGCAGTCATCATGGTGATGATCTAGTTCGCAAGGGTTTTCTGTTAGAATGTTCTGTTCCGAATTATGTTCATGGTTCATAAAATCAAACCTCCTTCAAACAAATATATGAATAACTGTTCATATATAAACATAAAAATATGATTTTGTCAAGGGTATTTAAAGTATTTTCTGAATCTGTAATTTATATTCTAAAATTAGGTTACCCTCAGTGGATAAAGAGACACGCGCCCCAAGTGCGGTCTTTTGGCGGTGTGCGTCCCTTTGTCCACTGAGGGTAGAATAACGCCAAATATTTTTCTTTGATTGTGTAAATAATTGAAATATGGTAAAATATCACAGGCTAGGGTGCGTATAAAGATAGAAAGGAAAAGAATATGGAACTAGAAAATCAAGACAAAAAAGAAAATAAAATGGGCGTCATGCCTGTCAATAAGCTTTTGCTGACCATGTCTATACCCATGGTAGTATCCATGATGATACAGGCTTTATATAATGTGGTGGACAGTATTTTTGTGGCCAGAATCAACGAAAATGCATTAACGGCAGTGTCATTGGTATTTCCGGTACAATCTGTGATGATTGCAGTTTCCACAGGAACTTGCGTGGGTGTCAATGCGATTTTGTCTAAGCGTCTGGGAGAGAAGCGTTTGGAGGAGGCGGATAAAACCGCCAATATTGCAGTGCTGCTGTCAGTATTGTCCTATGGTGTGTTTTTACTGATCGGTCTGTTTTGCTCAGAAATGTTTTTCTCTATACAGACACAGGATCCACAGATTCTTGCTTATGGCGCCAGTTATATGCGTATTGTCTGCTGTTGCAGTTTTGGCTTATTTCTCCAGGTATGCTTCGAACGGCTGCTACAGTCCACCGGCCGGACATTTTATACCATGCTGATGCAGGGGACAGGGGCTATTATTAATATTATTTTAGATCCCATTATGATATTTGGGTATTTAGGTTTTCCTAAGATGGGGATTGCAGGAGCAGCCGTGGCAACGGTTACAGGGCAGATTATAGCCATGCTTTTAGGATTATTGTTTAATCGGAAGGTAAATCATGAGATTCATCTGAGCGTGAAAAAGATGGTATTTGACGGTGAAATCATAAAGGAAATATATAAAATCGGTGTTCCGGCTATCCTGATGCAGTCCATAGGTTCTGTGATGGTATTTTTGATGAATAAGATTTTGCTGGGCTTTACCTCTACAGCCACGGCAGTGTTTGGGATTTATTTCAAGCTTCAAAGCTTTGTATTTATGCCAATATTCGGATTGAGTAACGGTCTTGTGCCTATTGTGGCATACAATTACGGTGCAAAAAATCGGGAGCGTATGATTAAAGCCGTAAAATACAGTATGTTTTATGCCATAGGGTTTATGTGTATGGGAATGCTCTTGGCAGAGTGTATTCCAGGTACCTTGCTGCTGATGTTCGATGCTTCGGAAAGTATGCTTGATATTGGGATACCTGCGATTCGGATTTTGTGTACCTGCTTTGTTTTAGCGGGCTTTAATATCATTGCAAGTTCTCTGTTCCAGGCTGTGGGAGACAGCGTATACAGTTTGGTTATGTCTGCAATCCGCCAGCTGCTTGTACTGCTTCCGGCCGCCTACCTCTTGTCTTTGACTGGGAATTTGGACGCAGTGTGGCTATCATTTCCCATTGCGGAGATTGCGGCTCTGCTTGTGTCCTCTATGCTTTTTAGAAAAGTGTTAAAGAAGCTGAATTTTTAAAAAGCACACTAATATTGACATTTTTCCCCAACTATAAGAAAATAGAAAATATAGATAAAAAAAGAGAAGGAAGTGCTTATGGGAGATATAAAAATAATGGCGGATAGTACCTGTGATCTCAGCCAGGAGTTATTAGAGGCATATGATATCACAATTATTCCCCTGTATATTCAACTGGATGAGAAAAGCTATCTGGACGGATTGGAGATAACCCCAGGGGAACTGTATCAATGGTCTGACAACTGTGGGAAAACGCCGAAAACGGCCGCTCCAGGAATGGAGGTCATTCAAGAGGCGCTTCAGAAGTACCACAAAGAAAAAAAGGATTTGATTTTTTTTGGTATTTCGGAAGATATGTCTACAACTTGTAATGTAGTTCGGCTGGTAGCACAGGAGATGGGATATGAGAATTTTTATGTAATAGATTCTATGAATCTTTCTACCGGAATCGGCTTACAGGTTTTGCGGGCGGCGGAGATGGCGTCCAGGGGGATAACAGCCAAAGAGATTGTGTCAAAGATAGAACAAGACAGAGAAAAAGTGCGGGCCAGTTTTGTGATTGACACGTTGACGTATCTTCACCGGGGAGGCAGATGCAGCGCTATGACGGCTCTGGCGGCGGGGATGTTAAAACTCAAGCCTCGGATTTCCGTGATTGGCGGCAAGATGGATGTAACAAAAAAATACAGAGGGAATATCGGTTCTGTAATCAAAAAATATGTTGGAGATCTGGAGGAAGATCTGAAAAAGGCAGACCCAACCAGGGTATTTATCACTCACTCCGGATGCAGTGATGAAATTGTATCTCAGGTTCGGGAATATTTGGAGGGACTTCATCATTTTCAGGAAATTCATGTGACACTTGCAGGAAGCGTAATTTCCAGTCATTGCGGTCCCAATACGTTGGGTGTGCTGTTCTACGAAGCATAATGCTTTCTAAGGATTGCCGGCGGCAATCCTGGCATATAAAATATAGGAATAGAAAAAAGGAGTTTATATATGGATATTGTAGTATTAGCCGGGGGACTGAGTACGGAACGCGACGTTTCCTTTGCCACTGGAAATATGGTTTGTAATGCGCTGCGGAACAATGGCCATCGCGTTATTTTGCTGGATGTGTTTATGGGGTACGGGGAAGGGCCTGAAGATTTAAAGGAGATTTTTGAGCATTCAAAGGAAGCCAGTCTTACGGTAACAGAGATTCCCACTACGGCTCCGGATTTAGAGGCAGTGAAAAAGAGCCGCAAGGATCAGTCTGATTCTTATTTTGGGCCCAATGTCATAGAACTTTGCCGGATGGCAGATATTGTATTTTTGGCGCTTCATGGGGAACATGGGGAAAATGGAAAGATTCAGGCTGCATTTGATTTATTTGGGATTAAATATACAGGGACGGATTATATCAGCAGCGCCTTGGCAATGAATAAGGAGCTGGCGAAAGGATTGTTTCGTTCCAACCATATTCCAACTCCGGGAGGCATTTCCATGAACCGGGAAGCGCCTGTCAGTGATTTTGCGGATACGGGACTGACCTTGCCTTGTGTAGTAAAACCCTGCTGCGGAGGTTCCAGTATCGGCGTGTCCATTATTCATTCCGCCAAGGAATATAAAGAGGCCTTAAAAGAGGCATTTCGTTATGAGAAGGAAATATTAGTGGAAAACTATATAGAAGGCCGGGAGTTTTCGGTTGGCGTGATAGACGGGGAAGCATTGCCGGTAATAGAGATCGCTCCCGTGGAAGGATTTTATGATTATAAAAATAAATATAAAGCAGGTTCCGCCATTGAGACTTGTCCAGCCCAGCTTCCTCCTGAGAAAGGGGAAGAAATGCAGCGGTATGCAAAAGAGGTGGTAAAGGCCTTGGGACTTTCTACGTATTCTCGTATGGACTTTTTGATGAATGAGAAGCAAGAGATCTTTTGTCTGGAAGCAAATACTCTTCCGGGAATGACTCCGACCAGCCTGCTTCCCCAGGAGGCCCAGGCAGTAGGCATGTCTTTTGAAGAGCTTTGTGAAAAAATCATAGAGATTTCGTTTGAAAAATATAAATAAAGAAAAAGGTGGGTGGAAGCATTGATGGAACATATGACGCTGGAGGAGATTGCAGCAGCCTGCGGAGGAACTTACGTGGGGCAGGAGGAGAAGAAGGCGCAGTCTATCAAAGGGGCCGTAGCAGACAGCCGTGAGATAAAAGAAGGATATCTGTTTATTCCTGTCAAAGGGGAACGTGTGGATGGTCATGATTTCATTCCAAAGGTGTTTGCACAAGGGGCTCTTGCAACGCTGACAGAGCATTCCCTGGAAGCATGCCAGGGTCCGTATATCCTGGTAGAATCATGTCTTCTGGCTTTAAAGCAGATTGCCGCATACTATAGAAGCCGTCTGTCGATTCCCATAATCGGAATTACAGGCAGCGTAGGAAAAACCAGTACCAAGGAAATGATTGCGTCTGTGCTTTCGGTAAAATACAAGGTATTAAAAACCTTAGGAAATTTTAATAATGAAATCGGACTGCCTCTTACCATCCTTCGGATACAGAAGGAACATGAAGTGGCTGTGATAGAAATGGGGATTTCTGAATTTGGGGAAATGCATCGTTTAGGGGAGATTGCCCGGCCGGATATTTGTGTGATTACCAATATTGGAACTTGCCATTTGGAGAATCTGGGAGACCGGGACGGTGTTCTTCGGGCAAAGACAGAGGTGTTTGATCATCTTTCAGACGAGGCGAGTGTGTTTTTGAATGGGGATGACGACAAGCTTGTAACAGTAACCCAGGCGGGCGGCAATGCGCCCGTATTTTATGGTATGTGCAGACAGGAGATTTTTATATCACAGGCTGAGAATCTGGGCCTTAAGGGCAGCAGGGCAAGACTGCATACACCTCAGGGAGAAACGGATATCATGATTCCGATTCCAGGCAGTCATAATTTGTACAATGCTATGGCCGCTGCCGGTGTGGGATTAAAACTGGGCTTGTCTTTGGAAGAAGTGGCAGAAGGGATTTCAAATGCAAAAACCATTCAAGGGCGCAGCAATATAATAGAAGCTAACGGGCTTGTGGTTATTGATGATTGCTATAATGCAAATCCCATGTCTATGAAAGCTTCTCTGGACGTTTTGAAATACGGACTGGGACGTACCATTGCCGTTTTAGGCGATATGGGAGAACTGGGGAAAGAGGAGGGACGGCATCATTATGAAGTGGGAGCTCACGCCGTTTCAAGTGGTATCGACGTATTGTTTTGCGTAGGGGAATTGTCTAAAGAGATGGAACGAGGAGCCCGGGAAGCAGCAGGAAATACTCAGATTTACTATTATCCCAGTCGGGAAGAGATGCTTCCTCATCTGATGGATATGGTTCAGAAGGGGGATACAATCCTGATAAAAGCATCTCATTTTATGAACTTTTCAGAGGTGGTGAAGCAGCTGCTGACTGCTTAAGAGATTTTATTCATACAGAAGATGCTTTTTTCGGAAGTATCCATATATGAAAACGCAGATCAAAGCGGATAGCAGCGAGCCTGCTGGAGCTGCCAGTCCCATGGGAAACAGAGTATCCGGGAAAAACATAGAGGCCAGGTAGGCTCCCGGAATTCGGATCAAAAGAATGGAGAGCAGGTTTTGGATAAAAGAGGCGACTGCTTTCCCATAAGCGCAAAAATATCCGCTAAATGAAAAATGAATTCCGGCAAAGACACAGTCCAGAACATAAGCCCGTAAATATTGACAGCCCATACGGACGACGTCCGCATCATCGTGGACGAACAGCTGCAAAATAGGTTTGGCCCATAATTGACAGATGATAGAGACCAGAAGTCCAAAAGAGATACATATGGTGATACCGTAACGAAGAACCTTGGTTCCTTGTTTGTGCTGCCCAGCGCCGGCGTTTTGGGCGGCGATGGCGGATATGGAGGAAAGCATGGCGGAGGGAACCAAAAACAGGAAGCAGATAATTTTTTCTACAATGCCTACGCTTGCAGCTGCAACGACTCCCCGTTGATTGGCAATGGCGGTAATGACAAGAAAAGAAATTTGAATAAATCCGTCCTGAAGGGCAATCGGAAGCCCGACCTTCAAAATGGCGGACAAAATGTTTCTGTCAAAACGTAAGTTTTGCTTGCTAAAAGGAATGCCGGACTTTTTCCTGCCCAGGGAAAGCAGGGCAAAAGCTACGCTAGCAGCCTGGGCAAGAATGGTAGCGAAGGCGGCTCCGGCAGCTCCCATGCCAAGAGGGCCGATGAAAAGAATATCTAAAATAATATTGATGACGCCTGCAATCGCTACAAAATACATGGGGCTTTTGGAATCTCCCAGGCCCCGGAATATACTGCTGATTACATTATAGGCTGTAATAAAGGGAACGCCTGCAAAGCAGATGATAAGATATTTTTTCGTTTCCAGGACAGCTTCTGGGGGAGTAGAGATGGCTGCAATTATCCCATCCGTGAACAGAATTAGCGATATGGTTGCAAGAACGGAACATATAGCAAAAAGCAGGATGGTGTTTCCGATCCCCCGGGCCGCAAGGTCCGTTTTTTTTGCACCAACGGCCCTGCTGATGATAACAGTGGTTCCCATGGCCAGTCCTACGATAATGACAGTCAGCATATGTGTAACCTGGCTTCCGATGGATACGGCGGAAATGGTGTCCGCGCCATTGAACTGTCCGGTAATAAATAAGTCTGAAAGGCCGTAAAATGTCTGCAGAAAGCAGGAGAGTAAATAGGGAAGGGAAAAGTAAATCAGGTTCCGTAGAACGCTTCCTTTTGTTAAGTCTTTTTGCATAATGTACCTCCATATCTTGGACCGTATAGCCGGCTGGAAAAATCACATAAAAGCAGGGAGCTTATAACAGCTCCCCGTGGGTATCCAGCATTTCCTGTATGCGGTCTCTTGTGTATGATCCTAAGAATTTTTTTTGTTCCTTATCCAGTTCCTGAATACGAATGGGTTCGCCATATTGAATAATTACGTGGCAGGGTTTGATTCTCGGAAAGTGGTTTTCAAATATTTCAGCAGAATTGGTAATGGCTATGGGGATAATCGGGCAGCCGCTTTTTTCTGCCATTTTTAGGCTTCCTTCTTTGAAGGGCATCATTGTCTGAGGCTCCTTGTTTCTGGTTCCTTCCGGAAAGATACACATAGAAATACCATGTTTAATCTGGTCAATTCCCACCAAAATGGTCTTTAAACCTTCCTTGATGTCATCTCGGTTCAAAAACAGGCAATATAGCCGTTTCATCCAGCTGCTTAAAAGAGGAATGCTGATCATGGAATATTTTGCCACATAACCGGTTAAATTCGGACATCGTGAATAGGTCAGGATGATATCAAAATAGCTCTGGTGATTGGGGATATACAGTACAGCTTCTTCTTTTGGAATGTGTTCTTCCCCCAGGACGGTAAGCTTTACGCCGCTTATGGCGATAACGACCTTAAAAGCCCATTGTACGATGCGCAGGCTGCTGATATCGGCGGCCTGCCTGTTGTACTTTTGCAGTATCCATTCCACGAACATAATGGGGATAGACGCTACTAAAAATAAAATAAGGAAAATAATAGTAATAATAAAGCGTATCATAACGTTGTTGTTAAAGGCTCCTTTGCTTTCGTTCTAATCTATTATAGCGGGGACGAAGAGGAAATACAATCAAAAAATGGAAAGTTTTATAATATTTCTTTTTTGTCATGAATAGAATGTAAAAAAAGTACAGGGGTGAAATGATGAGAGTGTGGAAGATGTATACAGGCCTTTTTTTATGTGTATTGTTTTTGGTTACAGGCTGCAGTATAGAGCGGACTGACGAACAGAAGATACAGGATCTTGACTTTGTGATTGTGGAGGAGAGTCAGATGCCAGAGGATCTGCGGAAGTTGATAGAAGAAAAAAAGCAGGAAGAATTCAAATTGGTATTTGATACGGAGAAGGATAAATATATTGTTGTGGGATATGGCAGGCAAAAAACCAATGGATATAGCATCTCTGTGGAAGAATTATATGTGACCAATAACGCTGTTCATATGAATACAAATCTAATCGGGCCTTCCAAGGGAGAGGCCATAAGCGAAGTAGAGAGCTTTCCTTACATTGTTGTAAAAACAGAATATCTGGATAAAAGTGTAGTATTTGAATGAAAATTATGATATTATAAAACAGGCGCTATACAAGACGCGCCTGTTTTTTCTATGATTACAGGAGGTTTCATGAGAAATATCGTTTTGATTGGTATGCCAGGTGTGGGCAAAAGTACGGCCGGAGTAGTGCTGGCAAAAGTACTTGGTTACAGATTTATAGATGCAGATCTGCTGATACAGCAGGAAGAGAACCGTTTGCTGCATGAGATTATACAGGAAGAAGGAACGGAACGGTTTTTAGCTATAGAAGAGCGGGTGAACGCTGGAATACAGACAGAGCGGGCGGTCATTGCGACAGGCGGAAGCGTCGTGTACGGGGCTAGGGCTATGGAGCATTTACATTCCATCGGCACTGTTATTTATTTGAAGCTGTCATTTGAAATATTAGAAAAACGGCTGCATAATATTCAGGGAAGAGGGGTAGTCCTAAAAGAAGGACAGACGTTGCGGGAATTATATGAGGAACGCGCCCCTTTATATGAGAAATATGCAGATATTACCATAGAAGAAGAAAACCGGGATGTGGAAGAAACTATCGCATTGATAGTACAGGCTATAAAATAGTCTTTCACAAGTAACCAAATTAGGAAATTTGCATAAAATATTCACAAGTAGTAATTCTCGGGCGAAAACAGATATCAACAAAAGATTTACAAAGAACAAGGTTTTTGGTAGAATGGTACTATTGACAAAAGAGCACAAAAGCTACTATAATTATTACTCGTATGAAAACGGAGCATAGAGGTGCAAGATGGAACAATATGTCATAAAAGGAGGTAATCCGCTGGTTGGTGAAGTTGAAATAAGTGGTGCGAAGAATGCGGCATTGGCTATTTTGGCAGCGTCAATTATGACGGATGAGACCGTAACGATAGAGAACCTTCCAAATGTGAGGGATATAAATGCATTGCTGGAAGCAATGGAAGAGATTGGGGCAAGAATTGATCGGTTGGACGCCCATACAGTGAAGATTAACGGGGCTTTTGTGAAGGATGTTCCGGTGGACTATGAATCTATGAAGAAAATCCGTGCATCCTATTATCTTTTGGGATCTCTTCTGGGAAAATACAAGAGAGCGGAAGTGATTCTTCCAGGAGGCTGCAACATAGGGAGCCGACCTATGGACTTGCATATTAAGGGATTTCGTGCGTTAGGAGCTAATGTGGAGATACGCAACGGAGCTGTAGCGGCTGAAGCAAAGCATTTAAAAGGCAACCATATTTATTTGGATAAGGTTTCTGTGGGCGCTACCATCAACATTATGATGGCTGCTTCCATGGCGGAAGGAAAGACGACGATTGAGAATGCGGCTAAGGAGCCTCATGTAGTGGATATGGCAAATTTTCTCAACAGTATGGGAGCAAATATTCGTGGCGCAGGTACGGATGTAATCCGTATTGTGGGAGTGGAGAAGCTCCATCGTACGGAATATTCCATTATCCCGGATCAGATTGAAGCGGGGACATTTATGTTTGCAGCAGCAGCCACGAAGGGCGACGTGACAGTGAAGAATGTAATTCCCAAGCATTTGGAAGCTACCACGGCAAAACTTCTGGAGATTGGCTGCGAAGTGGAAGAATTGGATGATGCCGTTCGGGTAGTGGCGTCAAAACCATTGCGGAATACACAGGTTACGACGCTTCCTTATCCTGGATTCCCTACGGATATGCAGCCCCAGATGGCTGTACTTTTAGGGATTGCTGCGGGAACCAGTACAGTGACGGAAAGTATTTTTGAGAACCGCTTTAAATATGTGGATGAGCTGACACGAATGGGCGCTGCTATAAAGGTTGAGAGCAATATTGCGATTATTACCGGAGTGAGGCATTATATGGGAGCCAGAGTCTCCGCGCCGGATTTACGGGCGGGCGCCGCATTGGTAATTGCTGGTATGGCCGGAGATGGGATTACAGTGGTGGATGATATCCATTATATTCAGAGAGGCTATGAGGATTTTGAAGGAAAGCTGCGGGGATTGGGAGCTCAGATTGAACGTGTAAATTCTGAGAAGGAGCTGCAGAAATTTCGCTTTAAAGTTTCTTAATACATGAACCGGTACTTCTTTTAGAGTGACATAGCGATTTGGGTTATCCCTCAATGAACAAGGAGAGACACGCTGAGTTTAACGCCATTTTTATCAGTTGGGGCGTGTGTCTTTTTGCTCATTGGGGGTGTTTGTGCTTTTATAAATTAATTCCGCTGTGGGAAATGGATAAATTTTACGAGGTAAAACCTATTGACATAATCTTTAAACAGGTGTATATATAGTGATAGAAGATTTGAAAATTCCATATTGTAGAATTTCTCTTATTCAGAGTGATGGAGATACATAGGATCTGTGAAGTCACGGCAACCCCTGCATGGAAGGTGCCAACCTGAGCGAGCAATCGAACAATAAGAGGGTTTGATTATCTTTGTATATTTGAATCCGCTTGCAGCGGATTTTTTTTGTCTAACAGAAAAAGGAGGAAAATGGAAATGGAAAAATTATTGTTTACCTCGGAGTCCGTAACAGAGGGCCATCCGGATAAGATTTGTGACGCTATATCGGACGCTATCTTGGATGCATTGATGGAGAAGGATCCCATGAGCCGTGTGGCGTGCGAGACAGCTACCTGTACAGGATTTGTTTTGGTGACAGGAGAGATTACAACGAATGCTTATGTGGATATCCAACGAATCGTTCGGGACACGGTAACAGGGATTGGTTATGATCGCTCCGAATATGGATTTGACGGGAATACCTGTGCCGTTATGGTGGCGATTGACGAGCAGTCCGCGGACATTGCCATGGGTGTGGACAAGGCGTTAGAAGCAAAAGAAAATAAAATGTCGGACGCAGAGATTGAGGCTATCGGTGCAGGCGATCAGGGAATGATGTTTGGCTATGCTACAAACGAGACAGAGGAGCTGATGCCATATCCGATTTCTCTTGCCCATAAGCTGACCCGGCAGTTGACAAAAGTGCGTAAGGACGGAACATTACGCTATTTGAGACCGGATGGAAAAAGCCAGGTGTCCGTAGAATACGATGAAAACGGAAAGCCCAAGCGTTTGGAAGCGGTTGTATTGTCTACGCAGCATGACCCGGATGTGACTCAGGAGCAGATCCACGCGGATATTCAGAAATATGTGTTTGATGAGGTACTTCCCAAGGAACTTTTGGACGACAGAACCAAGTTCTTTATCAATCCCACAGGACGTTTTGTGATCGGAGGCCCTCATGGGGACGCAGGTCTGACCGGTCGTAAGATTATTGTAGATACTTATGGTGGATATGCCCGTCACGGCGGCGGAGCTTTCTCTGGTAAAGACTGTACTAAGGTTGACCGTTCCGCGGCATATGCAGCACGGTATGTAGCTAAAAACATTGTGGCGGCAGGGCTGGCGGAAAAATGTGAGATTCAGCTTTCCTATGCGATTGGCGTAGCGCAGCCTACATCCGTAATGGTAGATACCTTTGGAACCGGAAAGCTTGCGGATGATAAGCTAGTGGAAATTATCCGGGAGAATTTTGACCTTCGTCCTGCGGGTATTATAAAAATGTTAGATCTGCGCAGACCTATTTATCAGCAGACAGCAGCATATGGCCATTTTGGAAGGGATGATTTGAATCTTCCCTGGGAGGCAGTAGACAAGGTAGAAATATTACAAAAATATATGTAGTATAAGGAATATCATTCTGAATTCTTAAAAAAATGTGATTATTTTTCACTCCTGTGAAGAAAGATATTAAAAATATGTAAAATTTGTGTTCAAATTTTGGGTTATGACTTGACAGAAATAGAATCATAGGAGTAAAATGCAATTTGAGCATGTAATTTCACATACTTGGAAAAACAGTTAAAGGAGAGAAAGAAATGAAAAAAATGAGACGTATGGTTGCAGGCTTATTGGCAATTGGAATGGCTTTTGCATTGACTGCCTGCGGTGGCAAGGAGCAAACTGTTACATATCGCATGGAGACAGAAGATAGTGGCATTAAGATGGTAGATACCATGACTTTAACAGCTAAGGGCGATAAGGTTGAGAAGCTGTCCGAGACAATCGAAATCGACACCTCTTCCTTGGATGAAGCAACAGCAGCAGTAATCAGCGAAACATACGACGCAATGGTTGAGCAGTACAAAGCAGTAGACGGTGTAGACTGCACCGGCGAATCAGCAGAAGGCAAGTATACCATTAAGATCGACGTTGATACCACAGGAGACGCTATCAAAACATTATCCGATCAGGGTCTGATGGAAGTAGAAGGCGATGCCAGCGGTATTTCTTTGAAGAAGACCGGTACAGCTCTGGAAGGCAGCGGATATAGCAAAGTTGAATAGTTATAGGGTGAACGAGACAGGTGAGAAATCATCTGTCTCTTTTTTATAAAATGGACAATGTTACTGTGAAGCTCTAAAGAGACTTGTTTTAGAATTTTTTTATAATTTTTTAGAAAAATGACATAGGATTTTAGTAGAAAGGTTGTTATAATATAGCTTATCGAAAGTTGTAAAATGTTAAAGGGGTAAAGTAGATGAAGCTGAGAACTAGATTGATAATATCTTTCTGTATCATTATCTTTGTTCCCGTGATGTTGACGGGGATTACATTCTGGGGGTTTGGACAGATACAGATGAAGGGAATTCGTCAGCTTTATGATGGAAGTACCAATCCGTATGAATATTTGCTGAATTCTATGCGGATGTTAAGTCATTTTACGAAAACAGATGTGGAAAAGCTGCAGAAGGTAGCCAGTGAGGAACCTGAGAAATTGGAGGATTTGGAGTATCTGGCCGAAATTGATAAGGAATTGAAAGAGAAGTATTCTTTTCTTGTCGTCAGAAAGGGACAAGAGATACTTTATGCAGGAGATCAGGTTACGCCAGAAAGTCTTCCGGATTATCAGGAAGAGGAGGTAAAAGGCAGTATTGGTTCTTATGTAGATGAGGAAGGACAGCTTCTGCTGAAACAGATAGATTTTCTGTATGTGGATAATATAGAAGGGAGCATGTTTATTGTAACGGCTATGGAGAAGCTATTGCCGGAGATTAAGGGAATGGTTGCGGACATGCTGATTTCTATTGTTTTGATTTTAGTTTTTACCGCAGGGATGCTGGTAGTCTGGATTTATAAAGGGATTTTTAATCCCATACGCAAGCTTCAGATTGCAGCGGAGAATATTAAGGACGGTAATCTGGATTTTACCATTGAACCGGAGAATGACGACGAGATTGGAGCTCTTTGTCAAAGCTTTGAAGAGATGCGAAAACGGCTGAAGGATTCCACCGAAGAAAAAATCAGTAATGAGAAAGAGAACAAAGTATTAATTAGTAATATTTCTCATGATTTGAAGACCCCCATTACAGCCATAAAAGGGTATGTGGAGGGGATTATAGACGGTGTGGCGGATACACAGGAGAAAATGGATCGATATATCCGTACCATTTATAATAAAGCAAATGAAATGGATACCTTAATTAATGAACTGACCCTATATTCCCAGATAGATACGAACCGCATACCGTATAATTTTAACCGTATTCTTGTGTCAGATTATTTTGAGGATTGCGTGGAGGAATTAACCCTGGATTTGGAAAATAAGGGGATTGGCTTGGCTTACTTTAACTATGCGGAAGAAGATATGCAAATTATAGCGGATCCAGAACAGTTGAAGCGGGTAATCCATAATATCGTGGGTAATTCCGTAAAATATTTGGATAAGCAAAAAGGTTTTATCAATATACGAGTGCGGGATGTAGGAGATTTTATTCAAGTGGAGATTGAAGACAATGGAAAGGGAATTGCCGCAAAGGATCTGCCCTATATATTTGACCGTTTTTACCGCACAGACACATCCCGGAATTCGGCCACTGGCGGAAGCGGGATTGGATTGTCTATTGTAAAAAAGATTATAGAAGATCATGGCGGCAGTATTTGGGCCACCAGCAAGGAGCACACAGGAACCATTATGTATTTTGTGATCCGTAAATATCAGGAGGTATGGAATGAGTAAAGTACTTATTATAGAAGATGAGGTTGCTATTGCGGATTTGGAGAAGGATTATCTGGAGCTTAGCGGTTTCGAGGTGGATATTGAGAATAATGGGACGGTTGGCCTTACCCGGGCATTGACGGAAGAGTTTGATATGTTTATTCTGGATTTGATGCTTCCGGGAATGGATGGATTTGATATTTGCAAGCAGATTCGGGAAGCGAAGAATACGCCCATATTGATGGTCTCAGCCAAAAAGGACGATATTGACAAGATTCGGGGGTTGGGGCTTGGTGCAGACGATTATATTACAAAGCCGTTTTCCCCCAGTGAATTGGTGGCGCGGGTAAAGGCGCATTTGGCCAGATATGAGCGTTTGATTGGCAGTAATATTGTGGAGAATGACATTGTAGAGATTCGGGGGCTTAAGATTGACAAAACGGCTCGCCGTGTCTGGGTAAACGGGGAAGAAAGACAATTTACTACCAAAGAATTTGATCTGCTGGCGTTTTTGGCTCAAAATCCCAATCACGTGTTCACAAAGGAGGAATTGTTCAGTAAGATTTGGGACTTAGAGTCGGTGGGAGATATTGCGACAGTTACGGTTCATATCAAAAAGATTCGTGAGAAAATTGAGTATAATACAGCAAAGCCTCAATATATCGAGACAATCTGGGGTGTAGGATATCGATTTAAAGTATAAGGCAGCTCGCTGAAGGAAGGGGAGGGGAGGATGAGGTTTTGTCCTGAGATTCTAATGGAAGATGGGGATGTTCTTATTTGCCGCAAACCGGCAGGAATCCCGGTACAGGCAAAAAGAAGGGGTCAGCTAGATTTTGAAGGGGCGTTAAAGAATTATCGTGCTTTGAAACAAGAGCCTCCGGAGATTTATGTGGTGCATCGATTAGACCAGCCGGTGGAAGGGATTATGGTGTTCGCCAAAAACAAAAAATCCGCCGCTTCTTTAAGCAAACAGATCCAGGAAAAAGGGATGGACAAATATTATTATGCGGTAATAGAGGGCGTTATGGAGCCGCCGGAAGGAATTCTTACAGATTTTTTGCTGAGAGATGGAAAGAGCAATACTTCAAGTGTTGTGACGGAAGGAACAAAGAATGCTAAGAAAGCAGTATTAAGTTATCGTACGCTGCAGTTTTGGGAAGAAAAGAGTTTGGTAAAGATTTGTCTTCATACCGGACGTCATCATCAGATTCGGGTGCAGATGGCCCATGCCGGACATCCGCTGATGGGAGACAAAAAATATAATCCCCGGTGTGGGAAAGATTATATGCCGGTGGGCTTGTGTTCGGTACAGATTGGATTTTTTCATCCGTCTACCGGGGAAAGAATAGAATATGTCATTGCACCCAAGGGAGAAGCATTTCGGTTATTTGAAGAAGTGAAATCAGAAGAATATGAGACCTTGAGATGATAGGGATATAGTTGTAAAAAAGGTGTCGGGAGAGTATGGTTCTGCTGCACCTTTATTTTGTGTAAATGATATGAAAGAGGAACACTTCTATATAGTATTTGCTATATAAATATTGAATTAATGCGATAAATGTAGTATAATAGTACTGATTTTAGATTCAGGCTGGTTTTTGCAGAAAAGCAAAGTATAATTAGAATATAAAGGAGGTGAATTGGATGGATTTTGATCAGGAAAAGGAAAAAGACTTAACCGCATGCGAGGCGCTGATTATGAAGGCAGTCTGGAATTCTGAGGAGGATATTTCTACGGTAGAGCTGCAGAAGAATTTGAAGGAAGGGTATGGAAAAGAGTATGCCCTTACAACAATTCGGACGTTTTTAACAAAGCTGTCGGACAAGGGGTTTATTAGAAATTATCGAAGAGGAAAGAACGCTTTTGTACATCCCCTGAAAAGCGAGGAGGAGTACAAGGAACAGCAGCTTAAGAAGCAAACGGATTTCTGGTATTCAGGACGGACATCAAACCTGATCTGTGCGGCTTTTAAATCAGCCGATCATTTTACGAAAGAGGACGCGGATAAGATAAGGAGTATTTTGGATGAGTGGGATAAGCGTAGCCATTAATTTGGTGAGTGCATTGTTGCTTACTACAATGACGGGCAGTCTTGCTTTGATGATCTGGTATTACGCTGGACATGTACTGGTTCGTTTCGGTTATCTGAGATGGTATTACTTAGGTCTGAAAGTGGTGATTTGCCTGTTTCTTCTCCCGGTATCTTATCTGGTATTGATTTGGATAAATTGTAACAATTCTATGTGGCAGGGCAAGTTGTTTGTCAGGACTTCCGCGATATTGAATGTCTGCCAGGTGCTCTGTATCATATGGATAGCAGGCGCCATTTTTGTAGGAGCAAAATATTTATATGAAGCATACTGCTTGGCACAGAGAAACCGGGGAATAATTTTATGCAGTGGTATAGAATACCAAATATTTGAAGAGGTATGCAGAACGTTAAGAGTTCCAGAAAGAAAAGTTAAGCTGTTCCGATCTCCTTGTGTTATGACTGTGGAATTTATGGGACTGTTTCATCCGAAAGTAATTATACCGGAGAAAAGTTATAGTAAGAGCGACAGTGAAATGCTGAAGGCAGTATTTTTCCATGAATTGGTGCATTATAAGCAGAGGGATATTTTATGGAAGCGAATGATTATAGTTATAATGGTTCTGCATTATTTTAATCCTTTGGTTTGGCAGTTGGACAAGCTGATGGAGAAGTGGTGCGAATATGCCTGCGATCTGAGAGTCTGTGATTTGACGAAGAGACCTGGATTATATTTTGGGAATATTTTGCAAATGGCGGAGAATATTCGCGAAGGGAAAGTGTATAGCGCTACAATACAACTTGCAAAGCATGAAAATGATTTAGTAGAAAGGGTAAAGTATATGGATGAGATAAGAAAATATACAAAGAAGCCGGTTTGCGTAGCTGTTCTTATGAGTTTGCTTTTGATGACAGTATGTTCGGCTTCTGTGTTTGCGGCATCCAATGAGGCGGCCAAGAAGTATGTGGATTTGTATGATATGACGGATGTAATGAAGACAACGGAATTAAAGCATGTGATGAATTATGCTGAATTTACGGATAATGGACCAGACAGCAGTACAACAGTGTATGAAGGAGAAGTAAATGATCTGTCCAGAGCTATAAAGTACTTTGACTGGACGGTGCCAGTTACAGGAATGAGGGTGACCAGTAATTTCCACGTTACAAAAGGAAAGAAAATTAGTATAAATGTTTATCAAAATACACAGACGGATAAAAATATTTTGATAGGACTTATATTGCCAAATAGTACTAGAATTGGTGTGAAAGGAAATACACAAATTTTTCATGAATTTACGGCAGAAACCACAGGTTACTATCAAGTTTTTGTAGAAAACCCAAATCGTGTTGCCATTGATGTGGAAGGTATATATAACGTATATTAAAAGGTTGGCGGAGTAATCCGCCAATTTTTCTGCCTAAAAGTACGCGATTTGCGAATAAACAACTAAAAAGGTAGTTTATTACTTTTTTAGTATTGAATAATGTAGAATTATGTGATAGAATCGGGTATAAGAATTAGATGGCATTTATTTATGAAAAAGTGCATTAACTTATCTGATTATTATGCCTTGATTCAGTCGTCAGATAAGGGAATATATGCAAATATAAGAAAGAGGGGGGAAGAGAGAATAGGAACTTAATGTAAGCAAGGCAAATAGCAGAAGACAAAGGAGGTTATGATATGAAAGGAACGTTTTGTTTTAGAAAGAGATTGGCTTGTGGGCTGATAGCGTTGGTAATGGCTGTATTGATTCTGCCGGGGACGGTGGAGGCAGCATCTAAATCCGGCACCTATGATGGGTGTAGGTATACCGTAACTGCCACAAAGAACAGAAATTATGGCAGTGGTTCGGGTGTTTACGCGGATACCAGAAAAACGTTGGCATTAACTGTGATATTCTTTTATACAAGGACAGATAATCAGGATCTGAGTTTAAAAAAACAGGTTTCTGGAAGTGCCAGTGTTTCAGCTACAACAGGAATTCCATCAAAGCTGCGGGAGGCTAGATATACATCTGCGGATTTGTATATCGGAGGAGTTAATTTTGCAGTAAATGCTTATTAAAAGTAAAAGAATGGTATCATAATTTTGACTAGAATTGGCTTCCCTGCAAATTTTTATGCAGGGAAGCTAATTGGAATTATATAGCGTTATACAAGGGGGATATATATGAAAAAATACTTTTTAATCGTAATGTATGCGGTAATTTTGTGTTTCTGTTGTGCCTGTCAAGGTCAGACAAAAAAGAGTGCTGCAGTACCTCCTATCAATTGCGAATATGGCATGAGGAATTTTGCAGTGTCCGGCGATGAAGGATATTACTTTTTCTGTAATAACCTGTTTATTTTTTGGGACGGGAATCCAGAGCATGCGGCTATGCCAATTTGCGATAGTCCCGACTGTAGCCATGACCAGTCAAAATGCCCGGCATATATCGGTACCATGCAAGAAGCAAAGATATTTTATGATAACGGAAGCTTGTATGTATTTTCAGGAGAAAAGCAGCATGATCCAGTGACACAGGAAGTTGGTTATCCTCTATGGAAGGTTGCGGCGGATGGGTCTTCTAAGGAGATTGCTATGGTTGCTAAGGAAGACCCGTATTCTTATACGGTTTTTAAAGGCGTTGTATATTATGAGATACAGACAGAAGATGAGAATGGAAAGGTGGTCTGCAGTATTCAGAGCTGGCCTTTGGATGGAGGAGAGGAAAAAGAGATTTTTCATAGCCAATATCAAAACGGAGCTCTTATCATGATACAGGGGATAGGGGATTTGCTTTACTTTAAAGAAGGTGGCATAGATATGTCCATTGATTTGGAGGATCCGGAGCTTGATTTGGAGAATCTGGATCTGAATCAAGTGCTGTATGCGTATAATCCGAAGACCGAGGAGCTAATCAGCAATCCTATGAACGAAAAAGAAGGCTGGACAACGATTATCCGAAATGTATTTAACGAAAAAATATATTATACTTTTTGGAAAAGTGAAGAAGAGAATACCATGTGGAGTAAGGAAATCGATGGGGACGAGGAGCCTGCTCAAATAGGAACTGAAATATTTTATGTGAGAGCGGCAGACCCGGATTATATGTATACTACCTGGATGAAAAATGAAACGGATGGAACCCATGAGGTAAAGATATTAGATCATGATGCGAATGTAAAACAGGTGATTTCAATGCGGTCAATAGACCGTTTGGATATTGTACCGGCCACGGAGGAATATGTATTTGGATACTTTGTAAAAATGACCAGTGAGGAAGAAGGACACGTGAGTGCGTCTATTGTTTTGTTGGAACGGGATAAGATTGCAGAAGGGAAAGCGGAAATGATAACTCTATATCAGGGCAAGTAATTTATAAATTTGTATTAAAAAGTTAGATGTTATACCAAGAAAAACATAAATAATAGATTAAAATGCTTTTTACACATAATTTGTTGAAAAATAAGAAGGAAAAGTGTAAAATAGTGGTATCATTTGACAAATTGAAAAATATAGTATAATTAGTTATGTTACAAAAGAGAATCTGGGGGGATTTGTATGAAAAAGTACATTTTAATGATGCTATGTGTTCTGTGGCTTTGCTGTCTTTGTTCCTGCAGCAAAAATCGGACGAAAGGCTCTTCTGCAGCAGAGCCTTCTATTAATTGCGAATATGGCATGAAGAATTTTGCAGTGTCCGGCGACAAAGGATATTACTTTTTTTGCAGTAACCTGTTTGTTTTTTGGGATGGAAATCCAGAACATGTGGCTATGCCAATTTGCGATCGTGCCGATTGCAGCCACGATCAGTCAAAATGCCCAGCCTATGTCAGTACCAGCCAAGAAGCAAAAATATTTTATTATAATGGAAGCTTGTATGTATTTGGGGGAGCAAAGCAGCACGATCCGGTGACGCAGGAAGTTGGTTATCCGTTATGGAAGATAGCAGCAGACGGTTCTTCCAAGGAGATTGCTATGGTTGCGAAAGAAGAGCCTTATTCTTATACAATTTTTAAAGGCGTTGTATATTATGAAATACAGACAGAAGATGTGAATGGAAAGATGGTATGCAGTGTTTGGAGTCAGCCGTTGGATGGAGGCGAGGAAAAAGAGATTTTTCATAGCCAATATCAGAACGGGGGGCTTGCCATGATACAGGGGATAGGAGATTTGCTTTATTTTAAAGAAAGCGGCATAGATATGTCCATTGATTTGGAGGATCCGGAGCTAGATTTTGAGAATCTGGATCTGAATCAGGTGCTATATACGTATAATCCAAAAACCGAAGAGCTGCGCAGCAATCCCATGAACGAAGAAGAAGACTGGACGACGATTATCCGAAATGTATTTAATGGTGAAGTATATTATAATCTTTGGAAAAGTGAAGAAGAGAATGCCATGTGGAGTAAGGAAATAGATGGAGATGGAGAAGTTTCTTGGGTAGGAGTTCCTCAATTTTATGTAAGGGCTGCAGATCCGGATTATATGTATACTACCTGGATGAATCATGAGACAGACGGAACCCATGAGGTAAAAATATTTGACCATGATGGAAATGTAAAACAGACGATTTCCATGAGGGGAACAGATCGCCTAGATATCGTACCGGCCACGGAAGAGTATGTGTTTGGGTATTTTGTAGAAATGACCAGTGAGGAAGAAGGCGATATGTATTCATCGATTGTGTTGTTAGAACGGGATAAAATTGCAGAAGGGAAAGCGGAAATGATAACCTTATTTAAAAGGTAGGGATTTATGTTTTATTCGGAAAGAAGCAGACAGGGGGGAGGGATTCTATGTTTGTGGCAGAATGGAAAAAGCTGTTGCGCCAGCGTTGGTTTCTGGGACTGACTTTGGCGCTCTTGGCGTTGAATGCAGCATTGTTTTTGTACCGTCAGCAGACGGAGCATGATATGTGGTTAAAGGCAACTGCATGGTTTTCTGAATATCTAAAGCAGTGTGAAAAAATGGGGCAGGAGGAAGCGGCGGATTGGATCGGGGAAGAAGCCACCCGGCTGGGGGATTATCAACTGGTAGCCATTGCCTTGGAGGAAGGGAATGAAGAGCTTCTGGAAATGTTAAAAGAGCAGCAGCCAGATATTCTGGAGGCTTATGAATCCTCCGGATTTGCACAACAGTCCGAAGAACTGGAAGGGCGTATGATGGCGGCATCTACCATAACAGGGCAAATGGATTATATTCGTTCTTATCCAGAATTCCTTGGGCAGATCCGGACGAATTATCAGAGAATGCGGGATAATGCCTTTTATGATGACCGTCCCTATGCCAGGGCGCTGGGGGAAAAGACCATGACCGATTTTCGGAAATTGGATGGAATTTCGTTGGAACCGGGAATGTCTTACGGGATTACTGCCCTGTTGGAAAATACGTCTGCAGATTTACTGATTTTAATTCTGGTGGTATGCATTTGCGCCATGACCGTGATGCCGGAGCAGAGCCGGGATCTGTTTGGATTGATGAAAAGCTGTAAAAACGGAAGAGCAAAACTGGCGGGAGTAAAGCTTCTTACGGTGATGTCCTTTGTGGTTCTCCTTTGCCTTTTATTTTATGGAAGTCTGTTTATGATAACCATACGCCTCTATGGCCTTGGGCCTTTGGACCGGCCGATTCAGTCCATAGAGCTTTTGGGAGGCAGCAGCCGTATGATATCGGTAGGAGGGTTTCTTGCAGATACGTATATCAGAACTACTTTATCCATGACGGCTATTGCCTGTTTGATGGAGTGCATTGTGATTTGCCTGAAAAACCCGCTGATTTCTATGGGCGTTTTAGCGGCGGGCGGGGGAATTTTTACGGGATTTCATCGGGCCATAGCCCCCACGGAAGGAATGTCCTGGCTTCATTTCCTGAATCCCCTGGAATGGTTTTCGAAGGTGGAAGCCTACGGAAGCTATTATGCTGTTTCTCTTTTTGGCAGGCCGGTAAATATTGTAGGGTTCAATTTGGTCTTGGTCTGCCTGATTTTGATTGCTTCCTTTGCAGCAGGGGTATATATCTTCTGTTCCAGACCCATGGCGGCAAGAAGAATGGAATTTGGGATTTTGGGACGGCTTGCGGGACGTTTGAAAGAGAGTCTGCCGTATCCTGGCCATATGCTATTTCAGGAATGGGGGAAGCAGCTGGGAAAAAACCGCCTGTTGTTTCTTTTGCTTTTGTCAGGGGCTGCAGTTTGGCTTGTTACGGAAAAGCAGCCGGTAAATCTAAATCAGGCGGATCGCCAGTACAAGGCTTATATTGAGGCTTATAAAGGGCCGGTGACGCAGAAAACAATGGATGGGATACTGGCAGAACAGGAACGTCTGAATAGATTGCTGGAAGAACTGAACGTACTTGGAATGCGTTTAGAGGAGGGGGAAATAACGGAGGAACGGTTCAAAGCGGCTCAAATGGTAGTTGATAAACAGTTAGAACGTTTAGAGCCCTTGGAACGGGTATATACTCAGGCAGCAGAAATTTTGGATTATGAAAGGGAGCATGGCGTTTCCCTTGATCTCACAGACGAAATAGCAGGAAACTTTTTGCTGGAACAGAAAGGGTACGACCAGCGTCAGGGCATTATCGTAATGTTGGCGGTGATTGTTCTTTTGTCTGGCATTTTTCCGGGAGAACAAAGACACCAGATGCTGAACCTGCTGCGCTGCACGAAACACGGACAGAAGCCTTTATTCTGGGCCAAGCTGTCTTTGGGAGGGGCTGTTTCTATGATGGTCGCCCTGGGCATGTTCGTATCTAAAGTGTTCTCTGTCCGGGCAATGTACGGCTTTGAGGACTGGAATATTCCGGTTCAGAGCTTTGCAGCGGCCAGGCAGGTGAAAGGGAATATGAGCTTGATGCAGTTTTTAACAGTGACAGGGGTTCTGGAAGCGGCGGGAGTTTGCTGTCTGGCTTTTGTGTTTCTTTCTCTCACGTTATGGATGAAGAATCGTATGTATGCCATGCTAGTGGGGACGGCAGTTTTTGTGTTGCCATTGCTGCTGGGATGGAGCGGGGTGGCGTTTCCTTGGGAATATACAGGAAACCGCGTCTTTTTCTTTCCCTATCAGACGGCAGAAGAAGGAATGGCCTGGCAATGGATATATCTTGTATTTGCAGTGATAGCTGCAGGCGTTTCAATCATGTTTGCATGGAAAAAATATCAGAACAGGAGATGGAGGTGGGGCAATGAAGCTGGAGATCAAAAATCTGTCAAAAAGTTATAAAAAAGGAAAACGGGCATTGGATGATTTTTCAGCAGACCTGGATCCCGGGGTGTATGGCCTGTTGGGACCTAATGGTGCTGGAAAATCTACGCTTATGAATCTTCTCACCGGGAATCTGGAAGCAGACAGCGGGCAAGTATTGGTGGATGGAACACCAACCGGCCAGATGGGAGCCGCTTATCGGGAAATGTTAGGCTATATGCCCCAGCAACAGGGACTGTATGATAATTTTACGGCTTTGGAGTTTTTACGGTATTTTGCTTCTCTCAAAGGGATTCCAAGAAAAGAAGCCAAGAAACGCATTGACCATCTTTTGAAGGTTGTGAATTTAGAAGAAGCCAGGAATCGGAAGTTGGGAGGGTTTTCCGGGGGAATGAAGCAGAGAGCCCTGCTGGCGCAGGCTTTATTGAATGATCCTAGGATTCTGATTCTGGATGAACCTACTGCGGGCCTTGATCCCAAGGAACGTATTCGCATACGGAATTATATCAGCGAGATCTCGCAAGATAAAATTATTTTGCTGGCTACTCATGTAGTCAGTGATGTAGAATGCATTGCCAGAGAGATTCTTCTAATCAAAGACGGCGTCCTGTTGGCTCGGGAAAAGCCGGAAGGGCTGATGAGCCAGATGGAAGGAAATGTATGGGAAGTGGGGATTCACGGAGAAGAACTTTCCAAGCTGGAGGGAAAGTGCCTCATTAGTAATGTTCATGTAACCAAGGACGGGCCAAGAGTAAGACTTTTGGGAGAAAGAGAAGAATTAATGGAAATTTTATCCAAATGCGTTCATCTTGGATTTTTGCTGGAACGGGCGGAAGCAAATTTGGAAGACGTGTATTTGTGGAGAATTCGAGAGGAATAAAATCTTTTTCGGAAGGATATGCTACCTTCTATGAGAGAAGATTTGAAAAGGCCTTTGCTGGAGGCTGTCAGAATCGTTGGAATTACCTTGGCTGTTTATTTGATTCTGCGGTTTCTGCTGCCCTTGGTGGTTCCGTTTTTGGTCGCCCTGCTTCTGGCAAAGCTGCTGCATCCAATGGTAGAAAAACTTCATAAGAAAACCCACTTAAAGGAGGGGCTTTTATCTTCCCTGATTTTGATTATCCTTTTGGCGGCCCTTGGATGGGCGTTGTGGTTCGTAGGAAAAAACCTCGTGATTCAACTCCAGGGCTTGTTTTCCAATTTGCCTGCGTATCAGGAAAAGGCCGGGCTGTTCTGGAATGATTGCTGTACACGGGTGGAGTCCTGGACAGGAATACGGGCGGAAGAATTGAACGGAACAGTCATGGATTCCGTTCCCAGGATTTGGGAAAATATGAAAGGAACCTTGCTTCCGGCATTGATGAGCGGCTCTTTTTCTTGGGTAAAAGGGATTTTCGTATTGGTTGGCGTGTGTATTGTGGTAATGATTTCCACCCTTTTGATGATTAAAGAATATAGCCATATGAAAGGAGCTTTGGAGCGGGGAAGACTGGGTCAGGCGCTGTTGCGGATTCTACGCCGGGTATATCGGGCCGGAGGCGGGTATTTTAAAGCTCAGCTTATCATTATGCTGGCAGTCAGCGGAATTTGTGTGGCGGGATTGTTTTGTGCAGGAAATTCTTATGCCTTGCTGGCTGGGATAGGAATTGGCCTTTGCGACGCTATGCCCTTTTTGGGAACCGGAACCATCTTTATACCTTGGGCTATGATAGAATTGCTGCAGGGGAGATATATGCTGGCGGCCATTTACGCTGTCATTTATACCATCGCCAGCCTGGCAAGAGAATTGATGGAACCAAAACTGGTGGGAGACAAGCTGGGGATGCCGCCTCTTGCTGTAGTTATCAGCGTATACGTAGGGCTGCAAATTTATGGCTTATGGGGAATCCTGCTGGGGCCCCTGTCGTATATTCTGATTCGGGAAATATGGCGGGAAGGATTTGAGAAAGAGGAGACAGACGACTATTTGAATGGAAATATTTAAATACAAATGGAAAAAATGCTTGACAAAGCAGCTTTTCCTATCATAGAATAAACACACGGCAATGAAGAGGAGCAGTACAGACAGAAAGGACTTCAGAGAGGGAACCGTCGGTGGGAGGTTCCTGTCTGGAATGTTTGGAACCCGCCTTGGAGCTTTCCAGGAGACTGTGACGTAATTCCGGCGTTAGCGGATTCAGAGAGAATGTGTAAAAGCTTAATAAAGGCTTTTAGGCATTAATAAGGGTGGTACCGCCGAGCTTTCGGTCCCTTGGGTTGGGACAGAAGGCTCTTTTTTGTATTTATATTTTCAAAGGAGGAGAAGATTATGGCAAAAGACAAGAAATTAGTAGAAGCCATTACGTCTATGGACACTGATTTTGCCCAGTGGTATACGGATGTAGTGAAAAAAGCAGAATTGATTGAATATACCAGTGTAAAGGGCTGCATGGCGATCAAACCGGCTGGGTATGCGCTCTGGGAAAATATCCAGCATGAATTGGACCGGAGGTTTAAAGAAACTGGGGTTGAGAACGTATATATGCCTATGTTTATTCCAGAGAGCTTGCTGCAGAAGGAGAAGGATCATGTGGAAGGATTCGCTCCTGAGGTTGCCTGGGTTACCCAAGGGGGAATGAATCCTTTACAGGAGCGTATGTGCGTACGTCCCACCTCTGAGACGTTGTTCTGTGATTTTTATGCCAACGAGGTGCAGTCTTACCGGGATCTGCCAAAGGTTTATAATCAATGGTGTTCCGTGGTGCGTTGGGAGAAAGAGACAAGACCATTTTTACGCTCCAGGGAATTTTTATGGCAGGAAGGCCATACGGCTCATGCGACGGAAGAAGAAGCACAGGAGCGGACCCTTCAGATCCTTCATCTGTACGCAGATTTCTGTGAGGATTTTCTGGCAATGCCTGTGATTCGGGGACAGAAAACAGAGAAAGAGAAGTTTTCCGGGGCAAAGGACACCTACACCATTGAAGCATTGATGCACGATGGAAAAGCGCTCCAGTCCGGAACCAGCCATAATTTTGGAGACGGGTTTGCCAAAGCCTTTGGAATTCAGTATACGGATAAGGAAAATAAGCTGCAATACGTACATCAGACTTCTTGGGGGGTAAGTACCCGCCTGATTGGTGGAATTATTATGGTGCACGGAGACGATTCAGGACTGGTGCTTCCTCCTAAGGTTGCGCCTGTGCAGGTTATGGTGATTCCCATTCAACAGCGAAAGGAAGGGGTTCTGGAAAAAGCCCAGGAGATGAAAGAGGCGTTTGCAAAGGCCGGACTTCGGGTGAAAATAGACGATACGGATAAGAGTCCCGGATGGAAATTTGCAGAACAGGAGATGCGCGGAATCCCTGTGAGGGTAGAATTAGGGCCAAAGGATATAGAAGCGGGAACATGTATTCTGGTGCGCCGTGATACCAGAGAAAAGATGGAAGTTACATTGGACGAAGCTCCTGCAAAAGCAGCAGAGCTGATGGATATGATCCAGAAAGATATGTTTGAACGAGCCAAGGCCCATCGGGACGGACATATTACGGACGTCAAAAGCTATCCTGCATTTAAAGACGCTATTGAGCATAAGCCAGGGTTTGTTCGGGCTATGTGGTGCGGAGAAGAGGCATGTGAATTAAAAATAAAAGAGGATACTACGGCGACCTCCCGGTGTATGCCTTTTGAACAGGAGCAGATATCAGACGTATGCGTTTGCTGCGGAAAGCCTGCCCACAAATTAGTCTACTGGGGCAAGGCATATTAAAAACAGCTGAGACGGACATGAGTCAGGAAAGAAGGATTTGAAAAATGAAATTAGGGATAACTATGGAAGGCGGCGCCAGCCGGACGATTTTTAGCTGCGGCGTGACGGATGCATTTTTGGAAGAAGATATTATGCCGGATTACCTGATCGGCGTATCCGCCGGAATTGCTTACGGTGTTTCTTATCTCTCAAAACAAAAAGGACGAAATCTAGATATTGCGATTCAATATATGTCGGATAAACGTTATATGGGCCCCAGACATTTGCTGAACCGGAAGAATAGGAGCTATTACAATATTCCTTTTGTGTTCGGAGAGATTCCCAATGAGCTTGTGCCCTTTGATTATGAGGAATTTGAAAGATTTCCAGGAAAAGCGGTGGCAACGGTGACGAATATCCATACCGGAAAGCCAGAATATCTGGAGGTGCCAAGGCGTGACGACAAGTTTGACATGCTGGTGGCAAGCTGTGCGCTTCCCATCTTATTTCAGCCTGTAAAAATTGGAAAACGCTATTACCTGGACGGGGGCTTGTCGGATTCCATTCCCTATAAACAAGCCATAAAAGAAGGATGCGATAAAAATATTGTGATTCTCACCAGAGAGCGGGGCTATGTAAAAAAACAGGAACGAGCCGGCCGGATTTCCGGGAGACTTTATCGAAAATATCCCAAAATCGTGGAAGATTTAAAGAAGCGTCCAGAACGGTACAACGCTTGTATGGAAGAGCTGTGTGAAGCGGAAAAGCGGGGAGAAATCTTTGTGATTGCTCCAGAAAGCACTATGGGAGTGGGAAGAACGGAGACACGAGGAGAAAAGCTGCGTAAGCTGTATGAAGAAGGTTATCGTCAGGCCAAAGAACAAATGGCCGATTTGAAAAAGTATCTAAAAGAGGATAAGGGAGAGAAGGCTTGAGGCTGATTTTTATTCGCCACGGAAAGACAAAGGGCAATACTCAGGGACGTTATGTAGGTCGAACAGACGAGCCGCTGCTTCCTGAAAGCATGGAAGGGTTAAAGAGCCAGGCGGTAGTGCCGGGGGACAGTAAAGGATGCTTCCCCCGGGCAGAACTAGTCATTACAAGTCCTATGCTCCGGTGCCGCCAAACGGCGGAGATCTTGTATCCGGGGGTTTTATGCCTGGTGCAGGAAGGGCTGGAGGAAATGGATTTTGGGGATTTCGAGTATAAGAATTACCAAGAGCTTTCCGGGAATCAGGAATACCAAGCCTACATTGACAGCGGCGGAGAAATAGGCTTCCCCGGCGGGGAAGCGCCGAAAGCTTTTAAAAATCGCTGCTGTCAGGCATTTTTAAAGGCTATCCAAAGGGCAGAAGAAACGGGAGTGCATTCTGTGGCTTTTGTTGTCCATGGAGGCACGGTTATGGCTGTCCTGGAAGCCTTTGGAGAGCCCAAGCGTTCTTATTTTGAATGGCAAATCAAAAACGGAGCATATATTCAGGGAGAATATACAGACGAAGGAAAAATGATGGTGGATATTGGGAGCCCTGACAAAAAATGGGAGCCGTAGAGTTATGTTTATACATACTCTGCGGCTTTTTCCATTTCGAAGGACAAAAGCAGGTGGAGCCGTTCCATATCATCATCCAGATCTTCCTTGGTCAGTTCTTCGAGGCGTTTCAGGCGATAGAGCAGAGTGTTTCTGGGAAGGTCCATGGCTCTGGCAGTATCGGCGATACTGCGTTCATGCTTTAAATACAGATACAATGTTTGATAGAACTGGGTGTGGTGCTGTGCGTCGTATTCTTTAAGAAGATGTAATGCGGGATGCAGGGCTGTGGGTATCACAGTGCTTTTTAACTGGGAAAAGAGGTAGGGGAGGACATGCTTTGTTCCCTGATATATGTGTCCAGCTTCTTTTTTTACGTATTGTGAGGTTATGGAAACAAAGCGGTAATGGTGGTGAATGGAATCGGACAAGGAAAAGCATTTTCCAAGGGTGGCGTAATACTTGCTGTTTTGCAGCCAAGGATATAGGTTTCGGCAGGTTTCCTCCAGGGGACATTGAGACAGATTACAAAGCAGACAGACAGATAGATCCGCCGTCACAGCCAGGATATGGGGAAATGCAATTTTCAGGGAGTGACACAAGTGGGTATGAATATTGTATGCTTCCAACAGGGCGTCCAGCTTGATAAAAATAAGGGTGTCCGTTTCCTGCCATCCCAGCAGCAATAGCCTGCGGCAGAGATCCTTCGGATCTGCGTTTGCATCAGAAATGACGGATTGAAGCTGGGTATCCAGAATCAAGGACTGCTGTTCCTGGATATGGATTTCAAACCACTTCTGGATATAAGTGCAAAAGAGGGAGAAGCAGTTCAGTCCGCCTTCTGTCATAGAGGTGGGGAAAGCTATTACGGTGGCGGAGCCAAGAAAATTTCCCTGAAGAGAAAAATTATAATGGTAAGCTTTAAGGGGAAACAAGGACGTCTCGTAACTGTAAATACCCTTTCTGCGGATGCGCTCAGGATCCGTGGCATTAAAGCGCAGGAGGAAATCCATATCGCAGCTTCCCTGCTTCAAAATGTGATCCCAGGGTTCGTCTACATCGCCAATGCCGTAATTGGAAGTATGGGCCAGGTGTCTTTGATATGGATCCAGTAAAAAGCCAGGATGTCCCAGAACCTGCTGGGACGCATCAAACAGGTCTTGTAGCATGGCTCCAGAGGTTAATAGCTGCATCATAGTGCTGTCCCAATGGGTATAAAAAGTCAGAGCGTCCAATACGCAATTTAAGATTTCTTCTAGGTCTGTGGTGTTCAGTAGGAGTATGTCATTACGATGGGTGCAGATCACCCGGTCGTTCCCGTTTTTGAATAAGTCCCTGAGCCTGCCGATATATAAAGTATTTTCCTTCAGCCGGACCTCAGGGGAGAAAAGCCGTACGGCTTCAATTTCAAATTGGTTGGAGGAGACATCGGCTTTTGGTTGATAGTTTTTTAGCCAGTCGGCGAAAATCTGCATACTTAACTTCATAAGGCGTTCCTCTCAAAATAAGTCTTATTATAATTTGAATATAGTATAAAATATATGAAATAGCAAGAGAAAAATATTTATTAATGGGATACTTTATATGTATACATAGGAGGGGAAGCGCGTTTATAATGAACGTATTATAGGTATCGGTTTTTCAATCATTGTAAGGGGTAAATCCCCTAAAATTAGAGGAGGTCATTCTATGAATTCAGCAGAGAAACTGGAAAAAATGCTGCGGCTGGAGAAACCGGCGGACAGAAGGGAGATTCCATATTTTCCACAGATTATCACATGGGCAGGGACAGTATCGGGGATATCTCAGAAGGATATGATTACAGATGTGGATAAGAACATAGAAGCATTAGATATTACCTTTGAAAAAGTAGGCAAACCGGATGTTATGATGTGTACGGCTATGCAGGATACGGTATTTATTATGGGCCTTCCGGTGCGGATACCTGGACGGGATTTGGAAGATAATGCATTGTATCAATTTGTGGAAAGGGATTTATTTGCTCTGCAGGACGGAAAGGAATATGAGCGTATTTTACAAATGGGGTGGCAGAATTGGAATGGAGAACTGCTATGTAAAATTCAGAATCCTCCTTATAGCAGCCCGGAGCAGTTATTTGCCCGTTTTGGCCAGATGGGGCAGAATATGGGAAAGATGGCGATGCATTTTATTCCTCAGGGAATCCAGCCCTTAAGCCACACTGCCTGTGCGCCCATATTTGACACATTGTCTCAATCGCACACCATGGAAGAGTTTTGCTATGATTTATATGATTACCCGGAGGAGGTTAAGAAAGTAATTTTGGAATGTACGCCGGCGGTGATTGGACAGGCGATTGGCACGGTAAAAGAGGTACATGGAAGCAGGGTAGGTATTTATGCCATGCGTTCTTCCGCAACCTTTGTTTCACCCGATGCGTTTGGAGAATTCTGCTGGCCGGGGCTTAAAATGATGATTGAAGCATTTTGGGCGGAGGGGATTACGTCGGTACTTCACGCAGACGGAAATTGGCTTCCGATGCTTGGGTATTTTAAACAAGTTCCCAAGGGCAGCGTTCATTTTGAATTTGACGGGGACACGGATATGAGAAAGGCTTATGAGGTTTTGGAAGGGTGGCAGAGTATGCGGGGAGATGTGCCTGCGGCGATGCTGGCTTACGGAACGCCGGACGAGGTTTCCCAGTATTGTGAAGGGCTGATTACGGATATTTGCATGAAGGGCGGCGTAATGCTTGGCTCTGGATGCGAGGTGCCTATGAATGCCAAGCTGGAAAATGTATTGGCAATGGGGAATTCTTTGATGTAATTTGTGGGAATGCACAATTCCAGAGGGGATATTTCCGGAGAAATTATAGATTTACACATTGCTCAACGGAACTATGTTTTGTATAATGAAAGATATGCAAAGGGTTTTAGGGTAGATCTGTAAGGAGGAGCAAGAAATGAGAGAAGAAATTTTAGCTAAGATCATTGAAAGAGGAGCGCCGCTTTGGGGTGCAGACGCAGCGTCTCTGAACGAGAACACCACGTTTGAGGAAATGGGTGCAAAGTCCGTTCATTACAGCCAGATTACCACATTTTTAGAGGATGAGTATGATGTGGAGATTCCCTTCATGAACTTCCGCAGAAAGAAAACGTTGGGCGAAGCTGCCGACTATGTACTGGAATTAGTAGAAGAGTAAGGCTGCTTTTGGGCCCGTGGATATGTCTCAGGATGCTGTGTCGGGCAGCGTTTTGAGGCATATTTATTCTTCATAGAAGTTTGCGGTAAGTGAATAATAGGATGGAAGAAAAGGAGAGAATCATATGAGCAATTTAGTAACAGAGCTGACAGAACGGGCAAAGCAAAACCCGAAAAGAGTCGCTTTTCCGGAAACAACAAATCAGGATATTTTAAAAACGGCAGAGCAAGTATACGTGCGCAAAATAGGTTATCCTGTTCTGGTGGGAAATCAGGAGGCGATTGAAGCGCTTGCTAAGGAGCAGGGAGTTTCCACGGAAGGTTTTACATATTATGATAATACCAATGAAGAATTTCGTGCAGAGCTGGCGAAAGAATATGCTGGCAAATTTAGCGATATTTCTGAAAAAGGAATTATGCGTAAATCCAAAGACCCTGTGAATTGTGCCATGATTCTGTTAAAGCTGGGAAAAACGGATGCTGTTGCGGCCGGTAAGGATTATTCCACCGGGGACGTGCTGATTTCCGCACAATCAATTGTAGGGATGCAGGAAGGTGTAGAAAGCGTATCTTCTCTGGGAATTGCCGACGTACCAGGATTTGAAGGGCCGGAAGGACAGTATTTTGGGATTGCGGATTGTGCCATTACGGCGCAGCCGGACGCCAGGGATTTGGCAGGCATCGCGATTGCTTCTGCTGATACCGTAAAAACCCTTCTTGGCTGGGAACCGAGAGTAGCTATGCTGGCATTTTCTACTTGCGGAAGCGCGGAACACGAATCCATAGATGTGATTCGGGAAGCAATCCAGCTGGTACATGAAAGACGCCCGGATATCAAGGTAGACGGAGAATTCCAGTTGGATTCTGCTTTAATACCCAAGGTGGCTGCCAAGAAGGTGCCTCGGGAAAGCGATGTGGCCGGGAAAGCAAACGTTTTGATTTTCCCCAATTTGCACGCAGGAAATATCGGTGTGAAGCTGATTCAGATTTTTGGCCATGCCAATGCCTATGGGCCGGTGCTTCAGGGCTTTGCGCTTCCGGTTTGTGATTTTTCCAGAAGCGCTCCGGTGGAGGAGATGCTGGGAAATGTCGCTATGCTGGTAATTCGGGCAGGGGCGGCAAAATAAGCGCTTTTTGAAACAGATTCTTGGATTTTGGGGGTATTGCAGTGCAAATGGGTTACGGGACAGTAACCCATTTGTTACTGTCCATAGAAACACCCATTTGCATTGATTTAGTTTAAACGTAAGTGACAGAGAGGAGATAATAATTATGAAATCATTGAATCGCTGGGTATATGCGGTGATTGGCGTCATTGTCCTGCTGCTGGCGGGACTGGTGTATGCATGGTCCGTAATATCCAAATCGATTGCCGCAACGTTTCCTGACTGGAGCGCCGCGCAGCTTTCGCTGACCTTTACCATTGTAATGGCTATGTTTTGTGTAGGATGTCTGATTGCCGGGATTCTGGCAAAAAAAGTCAGTCCCAAGTTGTATGTTATGCTCTCCGGTATTTTGTTTTTGGCGGGCTTTTTCATTGCAGCGGCTACAAATGGTTCTCCCGTTTTGCTTTATATCGGCTTCGGCGTACTCTGCGGCCTGGGAGCTGGATTTGCTTATAATGCAGTAATGAGTACCATGTCCTCCTGGTTTCCGGATAAGCAGGGATTGATTTCCGGTATTCTACTTATGGGATTTGGTCTCAGCAGTTTTATTATCGGTAAAGTATTTGCAGCAGTGGCGCCTCCCGACGGTGAGGTGGCTTTATGGAGAAATACCTTCCGGGTAATGGCAGTGGTCATTTTTGCAATTATGGTGGTTTGCAGCTTTTTCTTTGTAAAGCCGGGAGAAGATTTTGTTCCTCCTGCCGCTTCCAAAAAGAAAGCGGCCCGGGAACCGGCTTCCGATATTACTTCTGCTCAGATGGTAAAAAAAGTATCCTTCTGGCTGTACTATGTTTGGGCGATTTTAATTAGCGCGGCAGGTCTCGCACTGGTATCTCAGGCCAGTGGGATTGCCAGTGAAGTAGGCAGCGGGGTGTCTCCGGGGAATATTGCCACGGTAGTGGGCCTGGTATCTATTTTTAACGGCATCGGCCGCGTATTTTTCGGTACGCTGTTTGATAAAAAGGGATATCAGCTTACCATGATTTTAGATATGATTGTGTTTATAGCGGCAGGAGCGATTTTAATACTGGCGTTATCTACCGGAAATTTTGTATTTATTGTTATTGGCTTTATTGTGGGCGGATTTGCATACGGCGGTGTAACGCCTACCAATTCCGCGATTATCAGTGACTTTTTTGGAAGAACGAATTATCCTATGAACTTTTCACTGATTAATACCAACTTGATTATTGCGTCTTTTGCTTCTACCATTGCCGGGAGATTGTATGATGCAAGTCAATCTTATATGTCGACTATTTTCATGATGATTGGTGTAACAGTAGTTGGATTTGTGGTATTTCTGGGGATTCGCAGACCAAAATAACAATAGGAGAGTCTATGAAGATTGTATTTTTAGATGCAAAAACCATTGGCGAGGATATGGATTTAAGTGGTTTTGAACGTTTTGGAGAAGTTGTGCGTTATGGATTTTCCACTCCGGAGGAAGCCCGGGAGCGGATGAGAGACGCTGATATAGCCATTTTAAATAAAATTCCTGTGAATGAAAGTACTGTGGGAGAGGCAAATCAGCTGAAGCTGGTTTGCGTCACTGCCACAGGCACCGATAATCTGGACAAAGAGTATTTGGCCTATAGAGGCATTGCCTGGAGAAATGTAGCAGGATATTCTACAGAGACAGTGGCCCAGCATACGTTTGCCATGCTATTTTATTTGACTGAGAAACTGCACTACTATGATGAATATGTCAAAAGCGGGAAATATGCGGGAGACGTTATGTTTACTCATTTTGATAATCTGTTTCATGAGATTTATGGAAAGACCTGGGGGATTATCGGAATGGGAGCCATTGGAAGACGTGTGGCTGATATTGCAAAGCTGTTTGGCTGCCGTGTGATTTACTATTCTACCTCTGGAAAGAATCATCAAAAGGGGTATGAGCGAGTAGAGCTGGACGCGCTTCTTGCTGATTCTGATGTTGTATCGGTACATGCCCCGCTGAATGAAGCTACTCGGGGGCTGATGAATCGGGAAACCTTTTCCAAAATGAAGAAAGAAAGTATTTTCTTGAATCTTGGACGCGGCCCAATTGTGGTGGAGGAGGATTTGAAGGAAGCCTTGGAGCAGGGAAGCATTGCCGGGGCAGGTTTGGACGTATTATCCCAGGAACCTATGAGTCCCGAAAATCCATTGCTGGAAATTCAGGACAGTTCCCGGCTATTGATTACGCCCCATATTGCATGGGCCAGCATAGAGGCACGTACCCGTTTGATGAAGACCATCGAAGACCAGGTGGAAGAATTTATAACGCAAATAAAATAAGCTCTATATTTCTTATAATTCCAAGCCGGAGTGATAAGACTGGTTCCCCAGGGAATCTAAAATTTTTATCAGACGCAGTTTTGCTGCGTCTGAATGTTTTTTTGTTAAAAACAAACGGTAGAGACGAGGAAGAAGATTGGCATATTCTTTTTGCGCCTGTTCCATCAGGTCAAAGAAGGAATCCTGAGAAACCAGATCCTCATCCCAAGGATTGCGCCATGGACGGTGCAGCAGGTTCAGAGGGTCTGCATAAAATTGCAGATAATCGCTGCTAACCATAGGAGACAGAACCGGGTATCCCACCGTCATAGCTTCTATTTTCCGAAACAGCGCTTTTTTCTGGCCGCGGCGGTCGTGAAGCAGCCGGGTGCCAAGCTGCATGGAACGGATAGCAAGGCGCATAATGGCAGGGCTTACGGCCTGTTGTGGGTAAGTAACGGCATAAACGTAATATAAAATAGTTGTGATAGTGCGAAGCTCCAGCCTGGTAAGGAGAATGGTGGATTCCTTGCGGAAGGCAGAGGGAGTTTTTTTCTTGTAAAAACTTAGAAGCTCCGCGTCGATATCAGTTTCCAGGTTCATATGATCTCCGTAATAGGAGGGAAGATCCTCGCGGTAATGGGTGCGCCAGTAGATATATGGATGACAGCGGCAGTCCAAAATATAATGTCCTAAAAAACCCATAATATAAGCTTGGGCAATGGCCGATTCTTTTTTGTCAGGAAACAGGTTCCGGCTTTCGATAAGGGCGGAAAGGAATTTCCCGGTGGCTTCATTGTGGGCGATGGAACCGATATTTCTTCCGTGTATAAGATAGGATGGAAGAAAATAGAAAAAAATATCGGGCCCCTGCAGTCCTAGGCTAAAGGCTGCGTGGTGGTCAAAAATATTTTTCTTCATAATGTCGTTTTTCATGGCGTGGTAAGCGTTCACACCAAATAGGTAGTGGGTTGTAAAGCCAGGCATACAAGATCTTCCTTTCTTGTTTTAGAAATTTTCTTATTTTATTATACCAAATTTTTTCAAAAAACAAATAGAATGGAATTAAAAAGGAAAAATAATTCCTACTTGCACTTATGGAGAGTGAAAGCTATAATGAGAAAGTATTATTTGTATATCACAAAGGAGAGTAAATATGAATTTTTTTGAAAAAGTGTTCCATTTGAAGGAACATAACACAGGCTTGCGGACAGAGGTAATTGCTGGCGTTACTACCTTTATGACAATGGCCTATATTTTGGCTGTAAACCCTAATATTTTGTCAGAGGCCGGAATGGACCGGGGCGCGGTATTTACAGCGACGGCTTTGGCGTCGTTTTTGGCTACTTGTCTCATGGCGCTTTTATCTAATTATCCGTTTGTATTGGCTCCTGGGATGGGGCTGAATGCTTATTTTGCCTATACGGTGGTTATTGGCATGGGATTTTCCTGGCAGGAGGCGTTAGCGGCTGTTTTTGTGGAAGGCATTATTTTTATTATTTTGTCTTTGACGAATGTGCGGGAAGCGATTTTTAATGCGATTCCCATGAATCTAAAACATGCGGTATCTGTGGGAATCGGGTTATTTATTGCCTTTATCGGTTTGCAGAATGCTAAAATCGTAGTGGATTCTTCTACCCTGGTTACGGTGTTTTCTTTTAAGGACTCTGTGCAGGCAGGGACGTTCCAGACAGAAGGGATTACAGTATTACTGGCTCTAATTGGAATTTTGCTTACGGCAATATTATTAGTAAGAAATGTCAAAGGCAATATACTGTGGGGAATTTTGATTACCTGGATATTAGGTATTTTCTGTCAGCTTGTGGGATTGTATGTGCCAAACCCGGACAATGGCTGGTTCAGCCTGATTCCCGATTTTAGCGGCGGGATTTCCGTGCCCAGTCTTGCGCCTACGTTTTTCCATATGGATTTTTCCCGGGTGCTTAGTATGGACTTTGTTATCATTATGTTTGCATTTTTGTTTGTAGACTTGTTTGATACGTTAGGAACGCTGATTGGCGTTGCTTCTAAGGCGGACATGCTGGATCAAGAGGGCAAGCTGCCCAAGATTAAAGGCGCTTTAATGGCGGATGCGGTAGGAACCAGTGCGGGAGCTATGTTGGGAACCTCTACGGTGACAACATTTGTGGAGAGCGCTTCCGGTGTATCAGAGGGAGGACGTACGGGACTGACCGGATTGGTATCTGCAATATTATTTGCCTTGTCTTTGCTTTTGTCTCCGATTTTCTTGGCCATTCCCTCCTTTGCCACGGCGCCGGCTCTGGTGATTGTGGGATTCTTGATGCTGACTTCCATTACGAAGATAGATTTCAAGGATTATACGGAGGCCATTCCGGCTTTTATCTGTATTATGGCCATGCCCTTTATGTATAGTATTTCTGAAGGAATTGCCATGGGGGTTATCACCTATGTGGTGGTGAAGGCAGCGTCTGGAAAAGGGAAGACCGTAACGCCCCTGATGTATGTGCTGGCAGTGTTGTTTATTTTAAAATATATTCTTTTGTAAGAGATGGGAAGAAGAAAAGGAAGCGATGTTTCTCCAGGGATGACGTCTCAAAAAGAACGGGACGCTATGCTGACGGGAGCTTTGCTGCGGATGGAGCGGATACGTCAGGGAAGAGGGCAGAAATACGTCTGTTTTGGAATCTGCGTTCCTTCTTATCTGAGCAAGATTGAACGGGGGATGGCATATGCGGATCCTGCTCTGGCAGCAGAATTATTTGGGCGTTTGGGAATTCGCTATGAGACAGATATATCTGTGCTGGAACGTTTTCGGGAAGCTATGGAGGAATATTTTTACCGATTGAATTATCATTTGAATACGGAAGAAATTTACCGGAAATGGAAGGAAAAGGACCAGGAGCTTTCTTACAGTCCTTTGGCCATTGAATGGCTCCTGGTGAAAGGCTTTGAAGGGAAGAAGGTTTCTGATTTACTGGGGAGTCTCTGGGAGGCGATGGATCAAAAACAGCAGGCTTATGGCAATTTGCTTCTGTGGAGACAGAATCCCAGAGCGGCGGATGGGATTGACCGCTGTAAGGCGGCCTGCCAGGTATTGGGCAGCGCTTTTGCCATGGACTATCTGTGTATGGCTTACTTTGAGCAGGGGGATTATGCGGCTGTACATTGCATGGAAAACAAGGCGGTAGCCGTTGCTGTAGAAGAGGGGAATACCTGGCAGCTAGCAGATTATTTTTATCTGAATGGGACAGCGTATGCCTGCCTGAATATGGAAGAGATGATGATGACGTATTACGAGCGGAGCATTCGTTTGCTGCAAAATACCGGGTGGAGCAATGAGCTGGCGGATCTATACTATAACATTGGAGCTACATGTATCAGCCTGCAAAAGTATGAGAAAGCCTGGGAGTATCTGGAGAAGGCCAAGCAGGTTTCCGGGGAGGACGGGGTATCGGTACTCCATAAGAAAGCCATTGTGCAAATAAGAACCGGAAGAGTTTCCCAAGGCCAGGTAATTTTGGAGCGTTTAAGAAAGCTCCTGGAACAGGAAGCTCTAACGGAATCCGGGGACTGGCTCAAATATGAGGAAGCCTGTATGGAGTGCCAGAAGGATTTTTTAAGCGACCCTGCATATCTTGTGCTTTTGGAACGGTTGATTGCCGTATTGGAACAAGAGCGTCATCCAGGACATCTTTATTTTTATAAGGATGTAATTGTGGAAGCTTATAAGAAACAGCGGAAGTATAAAAAGGCATTGGAATTTGAGGAGAGATTACGCAGTATTTCTTTTTAAGAGATACTGCGTAATTTTTATTTATAACAACAAAATGTTCCGAAAATAAGTGGATAAGTACACGTAACATATAAAAATAAGTGGATAATTTCCCATTCGAAAGGGTTTTGCAAGAATAAAAAGATCCTTTAAAATAGAATTACATAAGGATCACGTAAGGGGGAATTCTGATGAAAGAAAAAAGAGGACAACATAACTTATGGAGTAAAGATTTTTCTTGTATTACCGGAGCGACGATTTTATCGGCTATCGGAGGAGAGGCTATGAGCTTGCCGGTGAGCCTTCTGGTATTCGACGAAACAAAGTCTACCTTGTTGGCCGCATTATTGATGGTATGCGGGCTGTTGCCGGATGTATTGATTCCTGTTCTGGCAGCGCCCTTTATTGATAAGGGCGGAAAGAAAAAGTGGATTGTAGGGATGGATGTGTTGCTGGCTGTTGTATATGGGGCTATGGGGGTATGGGTTAGCAGCCATTCATTTTCCTATGGATTATACCTGGCGTTTACTCTGGTGGTTGGGACTATTTCTGTGCTCTATCGGCTGGCTTATCAGGCCTGGTATCCAAACCTGATTCCTGTCGGGTTGGAACAAAAAGGCTATGCGGTGAGTTCCATGATCTATCCCACCGTAGTCATTGTGATGGCTCCGGCAGCAGCTTTTTTGTATGAAAGTGTTTCCATGGGCATGATTTTTGGGATGGTCAGTATATTTGCTTTGCTATCAGTGGGAATAGAATCCTGCATTGGAGAAAAACAAAAATATAAAGAAAATGAGAAAAATGAGGCATATTCTCTCCGTCAGTATCTGTTAGATATTCGGGAAGGAATTGATTATTTGAAGCAGGAAAAGGGAATCCGTAATATCTATACTTATATGAGTATTACCAATGGAGCGTCTGAGGGCGTGGGAATTCTTACCCAGGCGTATTACCAGACGCAGCCCTGGCTTACGGTTACGATGCTGGGGTGCCTGAAAAGTGCGGAAATGATTGGACGGGCCATGGGAGGTTTGCTGCAGTATAAAAAAGAGATTCCGGCGGAAAAAAGGTATTTATTTACCAAATGCGTATATCTTTTTTATGATTGGATGGATGCGCTGCTGCTGTTTATGCCTTATCCTTTGATGGTGCTGAACCGGTTTCTATGCGGAGGGCTGGGTATTAGCAGCGCTACTGTCCGGGAGACGGCGGTACAGTCTTATTTGCCGGAGCAGATGCGGGCTCGGGTAAACGCGTTTTTTGATGTGGCGTTTGCGGTGAGCGGGACGGTTTGCCATATGCTGGCAGGAGTTTTGGGTCAGATCATGCCTTTTCGGGCAGCGGCTTTGCTGCTGGGAATGTTTACCTTTGGCAGCGCATTGTTTTGGATTGTGCGTCCAGGCGCGGTAAACCGGAGGGTGTATGAGGCGAAGAGAGAGGGTGGAGGAGAGTAGATAGTGTTTGTTGTATGTACGCGACTAAAAAGCGGTTGCTACTATAAAAAGCATAAGTTATAATAAAGTACAAGGAAGGAATGATAAATTGTGAAAGATGGAGAAGTAGTAAAACGTACGGTAAAGGACAGTGTATTTACCAATTTGTTTGGCGATTCTATGATGCAGTTATATGATCAGGAAGAAATTATGAAAGTATATGTGCGAGGTGAACGTAAGAATGCAGCGATTCAGACGACAGTGGAAGTTTGCCAAGATTTTGGCGCGTCATTTCTTGAAACAGTAAATAAGGTGGCTCAAAAATTTTCGATGTCCCATGAAACAGCGGAAGAAGAGGTTAGAGAATATTGGCAGGATTGAGTGTTAAACGATATGTTGTAATTTTCCCCTTGCGCTGCTTGCCTACGATAAAAAATAGGAAAGACGAAATACCCCAATATATAGACAGTATATGCAGATAAGGTTGTGTTCCTTATTTTCCACTATTATAATCTAGAAAAGTATCCATAGGAAAGTCTACCGGAGGAAAATAGAATGGAATCCAGAATTATCAGCGTATATGATTACAATAAGGTAAATCTGGCTGCTTTTCAGCAGCCTTTTCATGTAGATAAGGAAAAAATTGACCGGGAAATTCTGCATCTACAGAACCGATACACAAAATGGGTAACAGGAGATGTGGTGGGGGAAGGAGATATGGCTCTTTGCAGCCTTAAGTCTGACTACCAGCGTTTTCAAAAACCAAAAGTGAAGGTTCTGGTGGGAAGCGGCCTGTTGGATCGGAAGCTAGAGCAGTCGTTGGTGGGAATAAAGAACGGAGAGCCAAACACAGTGACGCTGCAGCATAATAGCCAGGAGGTGAAAGTGGAAGTAACCGTACTGGAGGTTACAAATAAGCTGATAGAGCCGTTAAAGGATGACATGACCCAGGAATTGGGAATTCCGGGGGTGGAAACGATCCAGCAATATCGAGAATATTTGACCCAACAGCAGAAGAAGGCTTTTATAGAAGAAATAGAATATCCCGCCATTCAATTTGTACGGAAAGAAGTTATGAAACAAAGCCAGATGGTTTTAAAACAGGAGGACTGGGAGCAAGTAGTTCGAATGGAAGAGGGAAGAATCCGTGTACTTGCGTCAAAGGAGGGCTTAAAGCTGGAGACCATGACAGCAAAGGATTTTGAAGGAAAAATCCCGGTAGCCTCTTATCATGAACTGCTGGTAAGCCTGCAGCAGTGTGCCTGGGAATCGCTGTCAGAGCATCTACTTGGAATATATTATGCAAAAGAGGAAGGATATCAGCCTGACCAGAAGGCGTATGATACGTACCTCAAGGAGTATATGCAGTTTTGGCACGAAACCAGAGAAATGTCAGAAAAAATCAATCCCTATGAGTATTATATCTTCCAAGAGTATAAGAATTATTTTTTTGGAAAAGTTCGTGATTATGTACATGCAAATATTTTGATATAACAGCCGGCAGTGCCGGGAAAGGAGCAGATTATGGCAATTCAATATGCAACAGAAAATAACCTGGAAGAACTGATTGGAGAGGAATTTGCGATTGTAGATTTTTATTCTGAGACTTGCGTACCATGCAAGATGTTTGCTAAAATATTAGAAGATATTTCAAACGAAATACCGTTTATCAATATTATAAAGGTAACACAACAGAAGTTCCTTCTTTGGGTGAAAAATATCAAATCCAGGCGGTTCCTACCGTTTTAATTTATCAAAATGGCATGCAGGTGGAAAAAAGGCTTGGGTTGATTCCGGAAGAAGAATTAAAAGAGATTACTTCAAAGTATATGTATTAAACTACAGCAAGATTCTTTATTTTGATACGCTGACCACCCAAATATAAAAAGCTTAGCCGTAGTGTCAGGAGGGGCCATGGGACTGTCAAAAGAAAAATATGAAATGTACTGTAAGATTCTGGAGGAAGAACTGCACTTAGCTATGGGCTGTACAGAGCCCATTGCCATAGCATATGCGGCTGCAATCGCCAGGGATGCCTTACAGGAGCTGCCGAAAGAGCTTCATGTAGAATTAAGCAGAAATATTATTAAAAATGTGAAAAGCGTAGTAGTTCCCGCAACCGGAGGACAAAAGGGAATTCCGGCAGCTTTGGCGGCGGGAACGATTGCCGCCTGTCCCAAGAGGGAGCTGGAGGTGCTTTCCGGGCTGACAAAGGAAGACATTCCAAAGATTGCAGATTTTTTGAAAAGCTGCAGTATCCAGACGGAGGAGGCGGATACAGACCATATTTTTGATATTCAGTTGACGGCCAAAGGAACACAGGAAGAAGTATTTGTACGTATTGTGGATTATCATACCAATGTAGTGCTGGTTACTAAAAACGGCGTATGCCTCCGAGAAGAGGCGCAAGGAGAGGCGAAGGAGAGCCGGACAGACCGCAGCCAGATGAATGTAAAGGATATTGTGGAGTTTGCACAGACGGCTGAACTGGAAGATGTACAGGAACTGTTAAAACGGCAGCTCTCCTGCAATATGGCTATTGCAAGAGAAGGGCTTCGCGGGACGTACGGCGCTTGTGTTGGAAAGGTCATGTATGGGGACGGGAAGATTAGCGTACGGCAGAAGGCCAGGGCGTATGCAGCGGCCGGCTCGGACGCCAGGATGAACGGTTGTGAGCTTCCGGTATGTATTTTGTCCGGCAGCGGGAATCAGGGAATGACAGCATCCGTTCCCGTAGCAGTGTATGGAGAAGCGCTTGGCGTTAATCAGGAAATTTTGCTCCGGGTGCTGCTGGTGTCCGATTTGGTGACAATCCATCAGAAAACGGGAATCGGGTGCTTGTCCGCATACTGCGGGGCAATCAGCGCAGGCTGTGGCTGCGGAGCCGGTATTGCCTTTTTGCAGGGAGGCGGCTATGAGGAAATCGCTCATACCATTGTAAACGCAGTGGCTATTTTATCCGGAACGATTTGCGACGGAGCAAAGTCCTCCTGCGCTGCCAAAATCTCCATGGCGGTAGATGCTGGAATTCTTGGATATGAGATGTACCGAGAGGGCCATCAGTTTTATGACGGAGAAGGCATTGTGAAGAAAGGTGTGGAAAATACCATACAGAACGTAGGAAAACTGGCCTGTGTGGGTATGCGGGATACAGATAAAGAAATTGTAAAAATTATGTTGGAGTAGAAAAACAAAAACAGGACAATAAATAGAGGTATTGCAGCTCTGAAAGGAGAAATTTGCCAGAATCAGCCTTTAGAACTTTTTGAACATTGGTATATTATTGCTTTTTTTACAGATACTAGCTCCATAAGAAATTCTTTCTGAAATACGGAGGAAAAAGAATTATATGTATATGGAGGAAAAGAGATGAAAGCAACAGGAATTGTTCGCAGAATAGATGATTTGGGCCGGGTAGTAGTGCCGAAAGAGATACGAAGAACCTTGCGGATTCGGGAGGGGGATCCTCTGGAAATATTTACGGACCGGGAGGGTGAAATCATTTTGAAAAAATACTCCCCTATCGGCGAGTTGGGTCAGTTTGCGGAACAATATGCGGAGAGCTTGACACAAAACAGCGGCTGTCTGGTATGTATCACTGATCGGGATCATGTGGTGGCGGCGGCAGGAACCGGAAGGAAGGATTATGAAGGCAAGCCCATCAGCAAACAGTTGGAAGCGGCGATTGAAGATCGCGGGGCTTTTTTTGCAGTAAAAAATGATAAAGGATTTATAAAAATTACTTTGGATGACAAAGAAGAATATCCGGCTCAGGCGGTCAGTACGATTATATGCGAAGGGGATGCTATCGGCGCCGTCGTGCTTTATCAAAAGGATGAAAAAGAAAAGGTAGGAGATACGTATTTGAAGCTTGCTACCGTGGCGGCAGGGTTTTTGGGCAAACAGATGGAGCAGTAAAAAAATAAGAGCAGCTATCCTCATCCTTTGGATGATGTATATGAGGACAGCTGCTCTTTTGCATATAAGTAATTATTCCTGGAATGAATCGGTGCTTTCGGAGGAAGCCCCATGCTTTTCTTCATCAAATTGGAACAAATGGATGCTTTTATCCAGCCCATCAGAGATTTGGTGAAGCTGCTCCAGATTATCAGCGACACCAGCCATAATCGTGTTGACTTCCGCCACTGTTGCAGAGGTTTCCTGGGTGCTGGCGGCATTTTCTTCTGCTATGGCTGTAAGATTCTGCACAATGTCTACTACCGTAATCCGGGCCTCGTCTAGTTTTTCTGTTCTGGCGGCGATGGAGCGGATATTGTCTATGGATTTGGTAATCCCTTCCTTTACGTTTAAAAATGCTTTTTCTGTCTGTTTCACATCTTCATCCTGTTTTGCGATTACCTTTGTGACGGAATCCATAGTCTGAACGGTTTCTTTAAATTCGTTGATCAGGGTATTAATGGTTGCGGTAATTTGTCTGGCGGAAGCGTTTGATTGTTCCGCTAATTGCTGAATTTGGGATGCTACCACAGAGAAGCCTCTTCCTGCTTCTCCTGCCCGGGCTGCTTCAATAGAGGCGTTTAAGGACAACAGATTTGTCTGATCTGCAATACCGGTAATAATGTCTGCAGCCTGCCTGATTTCTACCACAGATTCATTGGTGTGAGTCGTTTGGTCGTAAATAAGCTGAATGGCGTCCTTGGTCTGCTGGTTGACGTCACAAAGGCTGTTCAAGATTTCAATAGCCTCGTCCCCGGCGGAGCGCATGGTGCGGGCGCTTGTCCGTAATTCTTCGATTTCCTGGTTGGTTTCTGTAATCATATTGCCCATAGTAATGATCTGTTCGGTGGCCGTTTGTGTCTCTTGGGCCTGGGAAGTTGCGCTATTTGCAATTTCACTCACTGCCGCGTCCATTTGTCCTACGGAACGTCCCACGGCCTCGGCGCTGTTATTCAACGCGTCGGAAGATTGATATAATCGCTGAGATTGTTCCATAATATGGGTCAAGTTACCGATTAAGGCTTGTTCCATAGCAGAGGCGGCCTTAGCCATTGCTCCGATTTCATCTTTTCGTTTGGAAAAATGAAACAGTCGTCCATCATTGGTGAGATCTAAGTCAGATAATTTACCAATCTCTGCGGTAATTCCTATGATGGGCTTGGATAATCGAATGGAAATAAGGATGCTGACAAAGCCGCAAAGTATTAGTACGGCTAATGCGCCTAGAATGCTTTTGGTAATAACCTGATTGACAGAGCCGAGAGCTTCTGCTTCATCGGAAGTAATAATCAGAATGTACTCCATATTTTGGCTTATGTAAAAAGAGGCATATTTTCGAACGCCATTTAATTCATAGGTAATGATTTGCGTTTCCGGTCTGTTTCCTGATTTTATTTCTGCAAGGAGCTGTTTTACAGCGTCATTTTCAACGGGCTTGTTGATCTTTTCAGCCGTGGGATGATATAGCATGTTTCCTTGGGCGTCTACCACATAGGCGTAGCTGGATTCCATGTCTTCAATTTGGATATCCCCCACCAGTTCCCGAAGCTTTTCTGGTATTAAAACATAATTTGCGCCAAGAAGCGTTACTTCTCTGGATAATCGTTCCCCGTTGGTTCTTGCCAGGTCGTTCATATAATCCTTAATTAACGCAGACATGCTGCCCCTAATCAGTGGTATGCTGATAAATAAGCTGATGGCAGCCGTCGCCACGGTTGCTCCGATTACCAGCAGAAGGATTTTGGTTTTTATGGAGTGGGTAATGCTTACCTTCCATTTTGAAATGGTTGTTTTTGGCGGCGTTTGTTTGGTTTTCCCCCTCATTTATATTCTCCTTTGTGTGTAATATGGATTGGATTCCATAGATGAAATGTGAAATAAGTTCTCTCGCATTGGGTTTTATTGATTAACATTTTATCAAATTCCAGTGTTGCTGTAAAGGCATGGGAGATTCATTTTAAAATTTTATGTACTTACAAGGGATGAAGCCGGTTGAACGAATAGCTTCAACCGGCTTCATGTCAATGAATGATAATATCGTTGTGATTAAAAGTCTACATATTCCACGCTGCCGTCGGAATACGTGATTTCGTAATATCCGTGTCCGGAGCCGTCACAATCATAGAAAGCTTTTTGGGATACGATGCTTCTTCCGGAGCTTTCCGAGGGGGCTTCTTCATAGACAGGAGGAGCTTCCTCTTTTGTACCGACTAGGATAACTTTATTTACGGGCTCCTTCGTAACAGTCTCTGTTGTCACTTCCCTGGATTCCTCTGTCCCGTCTACATAAGTAATCTGATAGGTGACTTCCTTTTCTCCATTTTCACCTTTCTGGCCCACTTGTTCCTGCCCTTTTGGTAATGAGCTGTCGTCTTCGTACAGGGTTTCATATCCGATCTCTTCTGTTTCAATAAGTGTGTCGAAGGTTACACGGTTTACTACGATTTCCATTCCGTCTTTTACGGTCTCTGTTATGGCGGGAGTGACCCGGTCATTCTCACCTAATGTAATTTCTAATTCTGCTAATATGTCGCCCACCGTCTCTTTTTCTGTTTCCCTGGAATAGTTTTCACCATCACATTGAACGGTTATGTTGAATAAATAAAAAAGTTTAATGTCCATTCCGTCTGCCAGGTATTCGTCCAAATCATAATTGATATGTTGCTTTTCCCCAAGGGTGATTCCTTCCTGCTCTAAAAGATCTTTAACGGTTCCGCCAACCATAGTTACTTCTTTCGTTTCGCCGTCAGCGGTAAGTTGGACGGTATGCTTTCTGGAAATCACAATTTTATGAGCTTCTGAAATTTTTGTGTCCAATGCCGGATCTACTTCATCTCCGTCATTTAAGACAATGTCTGCATCCGTCAGGATCTTTTCTACGGTTCTTGGCACAGAGACCTCCACCTCTGTGTCAATACCGTTATCGTTAATCTGGATCGTTGCTTTCCCACAGGCGCATAAGCTCATTAAAAGAATCATCACGGTAACAAGCGTTGTTTTTCTTTTCATGGCAATAGTTCTCCTTCTTCTATTTTCTTTGTTTGAACGATTTTATAGGTGTTTTGATTTTTTGTCACCACTTCAATTTCTACAGGATAAGTTTGTATATCGTTCTTTTTGATGTAAATTTCATATTGATTGGAACCAATATGATAGGCTTTATAATACGTTCCATGAATCCCCACAATAATATCTGTTTCATCCTCTAAAAAATTTTCATCCACACTTCCGCTGATTTTGTAGTAATTAAAATTATAAACCAAAGATTCCATAGATATGGTAGTGTCAGATTTCGCAACTTCGGCTGCTTTCGGAGGCTCTGTTTTTATTGCGGAAATGATGGGAGGCATTTGGATGTATTCGGAAAGGTTACGCTCTACTTTTTCAAAGACAACCGTATTTGGATGATACTGTTCCATCAGGACTTCTAATCCATAGGGGACTTCCTTCGTAAACCATGCTTTTTCAAACTGATTTGCAATGAGCGGAATCAGAGTATTTCCAAAGGAGTCGCGGAACATAAGCAGCGAGCCATTTCCGGTTCCGCCTGCCGTTTCAATCCAGGGATCTTCTACACTTTCAGCCTCATTTGTATAAGCGTAGGTTTGTTCTATGGCATAATTATAATTAAATTCCTTCTCTCCATACAAGGTATAGAGCATACGATTCAGGTCGCCGTCTGTATCTTTGGAACGGCTCACAGTGCTGTCTGCATAATTAATATATGGGTATCCAAGGGCATTCATTATGGAGCTATATGCCATGACCGCGCCTTTCATATTCCAGTGGGAATCTCGTTTTAAGTATAAAATCTCCTCTTCCTTCCGGAATAATTGGAATAAGTCTGCATAAGGAATCTCAAAATCATGAAGCTTTGGCGTAAGCAGATCTACATTGTGGACAGGCTCCACGATATAGGAAGCATAATATGGCATGTGTTCTCCATACAGGGTATTTTTATTGGGAGGGATTGTCAGGATAAAATCACTTCCGTTCTCCTCTACATATTGCCGAACCAGAGATAGGTTATGAGCGAGATTGTATATTTGCCGGTCTGTCATTCGATTGCGCCCCAGATAATCATTTAAAGTGGAAGTATAATATAACCATCCGTCTGTTCCATAGGTTACCGTATCCACATTTGAAACTTGAAAGATGGAAGTCTGGATTTTTGCGTCTGCAAAAATCAGTTCATTGCGAAATGCGAAATGTTCATTAAAATATGTTTCCAGATCTTGAAAGAAATTCAGGTTTAAGGTTCCGTCTTTTGATTTCAGGCTGGGAAACGAGGACATGGCTTTGTTTTCAGTGCTTACGGTTGTGGGACGAACAGCCATTCCTAGAAAGGGCAGCAGACAGACTGTAATGCAGGCTATCATGAATAGTAAGTATTTTTTCATAAATCGTTCTCCTTTTTTTTTGAAACATCCATGTACCTATTTTCCTAAAAACGGAAATAAATAAAAGGATTGTAAGAACCTCCGGACAGTCTGATGATGCACCACATAAGCAGCGCAAAAGCGGCTATATACAGAATGAACTGTACAAAGGTTTCTTTTGAAGTCAATGTTTCTTCCTTTTCGGAAACAGCCCGCAATTTCATTGTAAGACTATGGATTGGTCCACAGCCAATGACAGCCGCGACAAGCATTACAATGAAAAATGGTGTTAGCTGCTGGTGTACAAGAGACATGGATGATGGTGAGAACTGGAAGCCTGTAAACATTTTTCCAATAAATAGCAGTGCAGAGGGTAACGTATCTGCTCTGAAAATCACAAATCCTACGGTTACGGTCAGTATAGTATACAGATGCAATATGACGTGAGGAAGTTTTTTCAATGTGGGGATAAATTCTTCAAGGAAACTAAACGCTCCATGAAACAGTCCCCAGACGACAAAGGTCCAGTTGGCGCCGTGCCAAAGACCCGTTAGGAAAAATACAAGGATCTTGTGGAACCCTGTCCGTATCCTTCCTTTGCGGTTACCTCCCAGGGGAATGTACACATACTCTTTAAACCAGGAAGAGAGGGAAATATGCCAGCGGCGCCAAAATTCTTTGATGGTGAGGGAAGCGTAAGGATGTTCAAAGTTTTCCTTAAAATGAAATCCAAACATTCTTCCAAGTCCGATGGCCATATCACTGTATCCGCTAAAGTCAAAATAAATCTGCATGGTATATGCTACTGCGCCAATCCATGCGCCTATGATATTCAAGGAATCAAATTCTTGCTGAAATACTTGGTCCGCAACGACAGCCATAGTATTTGCAATTAATATTTTTTTTCCCAGACCGCAAATAAAGCGTTTTAAACCCAGGGCGGTTTCTCTGATATTCACGCTGCGGGCGTCAATCTCCAGGGCGATATCCTTGTATTTTACAATAGGCCCTGCGATGAGCTGGGGAAAGAAAGCTATGTAAAGCAATACCTTACCGAAATTTTTTTGACTTTCTACCTGCTGCCGATATACGTCAATGACATAGGACAAGGCTTGAAAGGTGAAAAAGGAGATACCGATAGGCAACGCAATTTGAGGAACGTTTATTGTTAAGCGTAATGTGTTGTTTAGAGTCGCTATAAAAAATCCGGTATATTTGAATATTCCTAAGAGACCAATATTTAGTACGACGGCTGTGATTAACACAGCCGTCCTGTTTATTTTTCCCATAAGTAAGGCGCACAGATAATTGAGAAAAGCGCTAAAAATCATCAGAATTACGTAAATCGGTTCTCCAAATGCATAAAAGATCAGGCTTGCAATAATTAGAAGGGCGTTTCTCACTCTGATGGAAGGTATCACGCAATGCAGACAAAAAACAATGGGAAAAAATACACATAAAAAAATTAATGAGCTAAAAACCATTTGTTTCTCCTTTGTAACGATATCTACGCCGAGATTCCGTTATATTTTTATACGCATCCATGGAAGTCCGGCGCCAATCGCTCCCTTATAACCTTGATCGGTAGGGGTGTCGTAGCTTAGGGCATAGTAATTGTAAACGTGATGCCACTTGCTCCACTCTGGGTCATAAACTAACCCGTCAATTTCTGCCCATCCATGGCCGCCGCTGTTGCAGCAGTATACTTCTTCATATCCGATGGCTTTGGCCATATATGCAAAGGCAGCGGCGTAACTGCAGCAATTTCCCGTTCCATTGATAAACATATCGTTTGCATAAATGATTGGCCAATCCATTCCTTTGTAATGAGGCATTCTCGGCCTGCTTTCTTCATAAGCTTTTACGTAATCCCAACAAACTCTAAGCTTTTCTTCTGGGGACATGCTGTCATTTGTGATGCTGAGGACAACCGATTGGGCTCTTTGGAGGGTGGCCAGGGATTCGGGGCTCATTCCTTCCATGGCATTTCCGTTTACATATACCATAAGTGACGGGAGGGTTAGGACTTTATTTGCGTAATGGCTGTAGTAGGTAGTGCCTGCGTATAGTGTTGTATTCAACAGGGTGCATGTTCCGTTTGTTACGCTGTTCATTTTGTAGTTATTATCCAGATAAAATCCAGAATATACTTTACCTTGGACATAGAGGGTTTGGGTTGGAAGCGTCAGTGTTTTTTTGGCGTTGTAGCTGTAGTATTTGGCGCCTGGGTAAAGCATTCCGGATTGCGGCGTAAGAATTCCTTTCTTTGCACGATAGAGAATATTTTTATTATTTAAGTAGTAGCCGGAATAAACTTTGCCTTTTACGTATAACGTTTGTTTGGAAATCTTTTTTGTTTTTTTAGCATTGAAGCTATAGTACTTCGTGCCGGCTTTTACAGTGCCGGTTTTGAGGGTGAGAGTTCCTTTTTTTACGCTATAGAGGATATTCTTATTGTTTAAGTAGTAGCCGGAATAAACTTTGCCTTTCACGTATAAGGTTTGTTTGGAAATCTTTTTTGTTTTTTTAGCATTGAAGCTATAGTATTTCGTGCCGGCTTTTACAGTGCCAGTTTTGAGAATGAGGGTTCCTTTTTTTACGCTATAGAGGATGTTTTTATTGTTTAAGTAGTAGCCGGAATAAACTTTACCCTTTACGTATAAGGTTTGTTTGGAAATCTTTTTTGTTTTTTTAGCATTGAAGCTATAGTATTTCGTGCCGGCTTTTACAGTGCCGGTTTTGAGAGTGAGGGTTCCTTTTTTTACGCTATAGAGGATGTTTTTATTGTTTAAGTAATAGCCGGAATAAACTTTGCCTTTCACGTATAAGGTTTGTTTGGAAATCCTTTTTGTTTTTTTAGCATTGAAGCTATAGTATTTCGTGCCGGCTTTCACAGTGCCGGTTTTGAGAGTGAGAGTTCCGTTTTTAACGCTATAGAGAAGATTCTTATCGTTCTGGTAATAACCGGAATAAACTTTGCCGTTTACATATAACGTTTGCTTGGAAATCTTTTTTGTTTTTTTATCGTTGAAGCTGTAATAGTTTGTGCCGGCTTTCACGGTACCGGTTTTGAGAGTGAGAGTTCCGTTTTTAACGCTATAAAGAAGTTTTTTATCATTCTGATAATAACCGGAATAAACTTTGCCGTTTACATATAACGTTTGCTTGGAAATCTTTTTTGTTTTTTTATCGTTGAAGCTGTAATAGTTTGTGCCGGCTTTCACGGTACCGGTTTTGAGAGTGAGAGTTCCGTTTTTAACGCTATAGAGAAGATTTTTATCATTTTGATAATAACCGGAATAAACTTTGCCGTTTACATATAATGTCTGGGTTGTGAGCTGCAATATTTTTTTGTCCCGAAAGCTGTAATAGTTACTTTTAGCGTTTATGGAACCTGTTTGCAGTTGTGGGGAGCCATTGGTTACGGTGTACATGTTTCCCGTGGCGTCCAGGCAATAGCCGGAGTAAATTTTTCCTTCCACAAACACAGTCTGTTGTGCCAGCGTCTTTATGCCAGAATCCTTGTAGCTGTAATAGTTTGTGTTTTCCTTTACAAATTCAGATATCGGTGCTGCTGTTCCGTTGGATACCAGGTAAAACACATTGTTATTGTCCATAAAATAGCCGGTATAATTTTTTCCTTCTACAAACACAGTTTGTTCAGTAAGCGTTTTTAAGGCAGCGTCCTGGTGGCTGTAGTAAGAGGTTCCTTTGTCTATGATTCCGCTGACAGGCTGTTCTACCCCATTGGAAACCATGGAAAAAATACCGTCGCTATTCATATAATAGCCGTTATAAAGCAGACCGTCGACATAGATCAGTCCATCGTGATTCTCTTGGTTGTCTGCTGGAGGATCCGCTTCTTTTGTTACTGCAGGGGCAGGAGTATTCTCCGATGGTTCTTCCGGTTCGTCAGGTATTTTTGGCTCGGACTTTGTTTGCTCTGATTCGTTGGATTCTTCCTCTTCTTCTCCGATTGTTGTCGGATCATCCTCTGCTTCAATGGGAATTTTAGGTTCTTCCGGGGTTTCATCCGGAGCGTTTGGTTTGTTTTCTGTTTCATCAGGAAGTTCTGGTTTCACGTCTGTTTCATCAGGCGTTTTTGTTTCCTCTGAAGTATCGTTGTCTGACTCTCCTGAGTCTTCACTGTCTGATTCCTCTGAGTCTTCATCCGTTGTTTCTTCTTGAATTTCATTGGGGATGGCGGGGTCATTTTCGGTTTCGCCGGGGATGTCTGTATCAGGCTGTGTTTCAGAGGCGTTAGTTTCTTTTGAATCTTCCGGAGAAGTCAATGCTGTATCATCAAAATCTTCTTCCAAAGATGGTAAATTCTGTTGAGGTGGCTCATCCGCTACAGTTTTTGCAAATGAGGGTAATGTATCAATGGTAATGAGGCTTACAGCCAGTGCCAGTGCATAAATGCGAGCCATAATTTTCTTTCGCTTCATAGGTTTTTCCTTTCTACGCTGTATCGCTAAAATTCATCTTTTGTTTCTCCTAAATACGATCGGTATGTAACATGTTTGCGTTCTTCTCTTTCCACTGCTTGCGCATATAGTAATGCTTGCTGGATTGCAATGATATACTTTTGATTTTGTTTTGTCAGTTTACCAAATTTGACAGTAAAATCATCTGATAGGACAATATTTTCCATAAAAACTCCCTCCTTTTACTTTTTATATGAGTATATTAGCATTTTTATATGAGCGCGTCAAGCATCAGAGCCAGCATGATGATTGTAATGTGAGCAAAATTATGATATGATGGACACGTATAGAAAGGAGAAAATTACATGTCCATCAACCAGCGCGTTAAAGAAGTGCGGCAGAAATTGAATATGTCACAGGCGAAGTTTGCGAAAGCCTTATCCATGTCCAATGGTTACATTGCAGGGATTGAATTGGAACATAACAAAGTAAATGACCGGATTGTAAAATTAATCTGTTTTACTTTTCATGTGAGTGAAGAATGGCTTAGAACCGGGGCGGGTACCATGTTTGAAAAAAAACCTGACCCTCTTATAGAATTGGCGTCCTCAACATTTAAAGAACTGAAACCTGTATATCAGGAATACATCTTAAAACAGATTGATCAACTTCTGGAGATTCAGAATAAGGAAAAGGGGGAAAATGATCTCCATAATCCGGATAATTTTTTTGATATATGACATATGTCCTACAGAAAAACAGAATCGGTTTGCTATACTTATTTTAAAGATGAAATTAAAAAATAAGGAATGGTGAAAAATGAACATTTTAGGACTCTCATTTGGAAAAGTAAATGCAAATACGGATATTTTGGTAAAACAGGCATTGTTCGGGGCGAAGGCCGCTGCCTCGGACGCCAAAGTGCGTTTTATCAATACCACAAGATTGACCGTAGATCGGTGTATCGGATGCGGCGCCTGTTCTACAAGCCTGGAAAAAGGCGGAGACAACGACTGTGTCATTAAAGATGATTTTCAAATGGTAGAGGAAGCCTTGAGAGAAGCGGATTGCCTGATTGTAGGCGCACCTGTTTATGTATTACAGCCGGTGGGACAGTTTAAAAATTTTGTGGATCGTTTTTCCTGCCGTCATGATGTTTCTGCAATCAATTGGGTGCTTGATAAAAGGAAGAATGGAGAAGCTCCCGGGAACGCCCAGGATTATCCCATGGAACGACTGAAAAAACGTTATGTTTCTTACATATCGGTAGGCGGCGCTTCTACAAAAAACTGGGTATCTATGGGAACGGCAACCATGCATTTGTTTGGCTTTCCGGCTATGATGAAGGTAATTGGTAATTATGATGCCCATAATATGGGAACCATTGGTCATCCGTTGTTAGATGAAGACTTAATGAACAATGTGTATGAGATGGGGCGTCAGACTGCCCTTGCCTATGGAAAGGACGATTCTGAGATCCAATGGTTCGGGCCTCAGGGAACTTGCCCTGTCTGTCATCAGGATCTTCTTACTGTAAATGGAACTACCACAGTGGAGTGCCCCATCTGCGGGATTGAAGGGAAGATTTCAATTGAAGGAGAGAAGCTTCATGTGACGTTTTCAGAGGAGCAGCAGGCCAGAGCAAGAGGGACGTTTGCAGGGCTTCGGGAACATACCACAGAGATTCAGGGATTTGGAGCTATCTGCGGCCCGAAGATTATGGCAAACAAAGAAATGATTGACCGGGAAATGGTGAAATTTAAAAAGTTTGATGAATTTATCAATGGATAACAAAGAAAACAGGTAGCAGAGCGCAAAGAGGCCGTGATATGTCGGACTCTTTGCGTTCTTTTTGAAGTGGGGAGATTCGTTATGGTACGTGATATGACTACAGGAAAGCCGCTAAAGGTAATTACGGCTTTTGCAGTACCCATGTTTGTGGGAAATATTTTTCAGCAGATTTATAATATGGTAGATTCCGTTGTAGTAGGGAATTTTGTAGGCGCCGATGCATTAGCGGCAGTGGGTTCGTGCGCGGGGGCCTTTAATTTGGTCCTGGCTTTGATCGTGGGACTCACCGGGGGGACGTCTGTGGTAATTGCCCAGTATTTCGGAGCTCAAAACCATGAAATGGTAAAAAAGACTTTTATATCGGCAGTTATCGTAAACGGAGTGGCAGGGGTCGTCCTTACATTCGCAGGGGTGATTCTCGCACGTCCGTTGCTTATCATTTTGGGTACGCCGGGAGATATTATAGAAGAAGCCTATATTTATCTGGTAATCATGTTTTTAGGAACTCTGGCAAACTGCATGTACAATGGCATGTCTGCGGTGCTGCGGGCCTTGGGGGATTCCGTTATTCCATTGATTATCCTGGTGATAGCCAGTCTTTTGAATGTCGCCTTGGATTTGCTGTTTGTAATGGCCTTTGGCTTGGGGGTGGCCGGAGTTGCCATTGCCACGGTATTATCCCAGTTGATCTCAGCGGTGGTTTGTGTGGTATATGTATTTCGCAGGCTGCCTATGCTGCGTTTTCAGAAAAATGAATTTCATGCTCAGAGAGATATTGTAAAGGAAATTGTACGGATTGGTTTTCCGGCCGCCTTGTCATCATCTGGAGTGTCCATTTCTGTGATGTTTATGCAAAGGGCTATTAATGCGTACGGTTCCACAGTAATTGCGGCATACACCATTGCGAATCGTGGGGAACAGATTGGCATGTGCTTGAGTTATTCGATCGGCATAGCAGTGGGAACCTTTTGCGGGCAGAATATAGGAGCCAGAGATTTTGAACGAGTAAAAAGTGGACTGCAGACGGGATATTTTATTTCCCTTGGATATACGGTGGCGGTGGGTGCGGTACTGCTTTTGTTGGCGGAGCCTATGGCGGGGTTTTTTAATCCGGATCCGGAGGTCATTTACATTAGCGCCCAATGCATACGGGTTACTACCATATTTGCACCAGTATTAGGGCTGGTGTTTGTGTTTCAAAATTTTCTTCGCAGTGCAGGGGACGTGACGCCTACGGTTTGGATGAGTATTATGGAGATTGCAGCCCGCAGCTTTTTGGCATTTCTTTTTTCCTGGTTGTGGGGATACCCAGGGATCTGGTGGGCTACTCCCGTGGGCTGGATGGGTTCTCTCTTAATTGGATATGTGCGGTACCGAACTGGCAAATGGAAAAGAAAGCTGAAGGTAAATGCTGTCTAAGGATAAATGTTCCTTCTGAATTGGTTTATAAGATGTATTGAAAAATATAAAAAACAGCTCCGAAACATAACCGTGTTTCGAAGCTGTTTTTTTAATCGAACAATGCAAATTCATATCCGGCTGCCCGCGCCTGGTCAATAAAATCTCCCAAAATCTGGGTATTGGTGGTGGATTCTGCATGTAGCAGGAAAATGCCTCCCGTATGGAGCTTGGAAATTAATTTATTTAGTGATTCAGCAGGATCCGGCTGGTTATTTACATCATAATCCAAATAGGCGAAGCTCCAGAATACGCTTTTATAGTTACAGTTGTTGATAACGGCCAGGGACTGGTCGCTGAATTTGCCTGCCGGATAACGGAACAGGTGCATCTCATAACCAAAGGTATCTTTGATATAGGCATGGTTGTCGTTGACCTCTGTCTGCTGTTGCTCAATGGATTGGGAAGGGAGACCGTCCGCAGGGTGGGTGACGCTGTGGTTGCCCACGGCATGTCCTTCTTCAATCATACGCTTTACCAAATCCGGCTGGTCTTTGGCATAAGATTTTGTAACAAAAAATACTACTTTTACATTCTTTTCTTTCAGGGTATCTAAGATGGAAGGCGTACATCCATATTCATATCCTTCATCAATGGTAAGATAAATGAGTTTTTGATCCCCTGTGTCTGGTACAATAAAATGTCCGCTGTATTTTTCATATTTTTCCTGATAAGACAGAGCGGAATAGGGGCGGTTCAATTCATCCGCATCGGAACCCGGTCCCCAGTCCTGGGTGGTATTATCCAAAGAAGCCAAATCTTCAATGGGGGTATTGGTTATTGTGTGGGAAGTGCTCTCAGGTTCTTTGGGGTCCTGTTTGTCTTCTTCCCCTTCTTGGGGCTCATCATCTTTTTTGCCGTCTTTTGCGGAGGCTTCTGATTTCTCCCCGGGCAGCTTACCGCCGGTGGTTCCCTTGTATTCATCGCATGTGGCCAGGATGGCGTCTCCGATGGCTTTCGCGTATGCATCCATATTTTTATCGAACAGTTCATTGTCGGTGTCATCGTCAATAAAGCCCATTTCTACAATACAGACAGGCATATTGGAGTGACTGTTGAGATAATAATCCTTGGAAGAGCTTTCCTGCATCCCCCGTTTTACGCCCCGGTCTCTTTGCAGCTCGGTATCTGAAAGACGGTCCATGATGTTGTCAGCCAGGCTGCTGGTTTCTTTATCCGCTTTGCTATAAATCCAGGTTTCTACGCCTTCCCCATTCCCCTTGTTTCGATGGATGGACACAAAGTAGGCTGCATTTGCGTTATTGGCTATGTCGCAGCGCTGGGAAAGCTCCAGAAATGTATCGTCGGAACGTGTAAGCACTACGTCGATGCCAAGATCTTTCAGATAGGAGGAAATCGCAAGGGTTAGTTTCAACGTGTCGTCTTTTTCCAAGCGGGAACCATTTTCGGATCCTGCGTCCTTTCCCCCATGTCCAGCGTCTAAACAGATTGTCACTGGTTTACCAGTTGCAGGAGCCGAAGTGGGAGTGTCTGTTGCTTTTTTAAGCATAGAGGAACCGGAAACCAGACTGTTGCCAGAATCTTTTGCATCGGAAGCCTCCTCAGGCGTTGCTTGTCCGACAAAGGCCTTGGAGGCCAAATGGATAAATCCGGCCATCAAGACAAGGGAGGCTATACAGAGGAAAGCGCGGATACTTCCCCGAATCATTTTTTGTCGTTGTCGTCTTTTTTTTGTCGTCATTTTATTTTACTCACATTCATGTTAGGATGCTTTCATCATAATACCATTTGATTGTGATGTCCACAGTAAAAAAGTAAATTAAAGTTTAAAATTTTATGAAAAATTTTGCTGATTTATTTGGTGTGGGAAACTTGCAGCCCTGATAGCCTTATGATATGATTACAAATAATCTGCTGAAAACAGAAACAGGATGGAGCGACAACAATGAGTGAAAAAGTTTTAATTGTGGACGATGAGAGAGAAATTGCAGATCTGGTGGAAACATGCTTGAAAAACGAGGGCTACCAGGTATTTAAATTTTACAATGCAAAGGAAGCGTTGGCCTGTACAAGGGAGCAGGAGTTGGATATGGCTATATTGGACGTTATGCTTCCGGATATGGATGGGTTTTTACTATGTCAGCGCATTCGTGAGGAGCATCTGTATCCTATTATTATGCTGACGGCAAAGGTGGAGGATATGGATAAGATAATGGGACTTACCCTGGGAGCGGATGATTATGTGACAAAACCGTTTAACCCGTTGGAGCTGATTGCCCGGGTAAAGACGCAGCTGCGCCGCTATATGCGGTACGACCGTCCACAGACGTCTCAGAAAGAGGAGGAAGCCGTTGAGATCAAGGGCTTATATATTTCCAAAAGCAGCCATAAATGTACGCAAAATGGCAGGGAGCTTGCTTTGACCCCTATAGAATTTAATATTTTGTGGTATCTTTGCAGCCACAGGGGAATGGTAGTGTCGTCAGAGGAATTATTTGAGACGGTCTGGGGAGAAAAATATTTTGAGAACAATAATACAGTGATGGCTCATATTGCCAGGCTGCGGGAAAAGTTAAAGGAACCTCCCAGAAAGCCGAAAATTATTAAAACAATCTGGGGGGTGGGTTATACGATTGAATAAGGAACATAAGAATTATCAAACAAGAAAAGGTTTTTATAAAAGCAGGATGGCCATGGGCTTTTTACTGCGGTATTTTCTGTCTGTTTTTGGCTTTGGCATGGGGTTTTTAGTGTTTATATGGTTAGGATGGCAGATAGCGGCTTCTGTGAACTGGCACAGAGAAAACATGCTTTACTGGATATTACTTTGGGCGAGAGAGAATATACTCTTAGTATGCGGCATGGTCTCTATCGTGGCCTGGATTTTGATTACTTATTATTACATGTCTAAGCCGCTTGGATATTTAGAAGCGATTGTAGAAGCTTCTCAGCATCTGGCTGTTCCTGACGGGCAGCCCATTCTTCTGCCGGAGGGAATCAAAAGCGTACAGGATCAGATGAATCTGACCAGGGAGCAGGCGTTTCGCAATGCCGTGCTGGCGAAGGAAGCAGAACAGCGGAAGAACGATTTGATTGTCTATTTGGCCCATGATTTGAAAACGCCTTTGACCAGTGTGATCGGTTATTTGACGCTTCTTGTAGAAGAACCGCAGATTTCGCCGGAAATTCGGGCGAAGTATACCGGAATCGCCCTTCGGAAAGCAGAACGGTTAGAAGATCTGATCAATGAATTTTTTGATATTACCCGGTTTAACTTGACGTCTTTGACCTTGGAACCGGAGCGCACGAATTTAAGCAGAATGTTAGAACAGATGACCAGCGAGTTTGAACCGATTTTGGCTGAAAAGGAGCTGACGTGGCGTCGGGAGATTGCCCCTGGTATAGAGTTTTTATGCGACCGTGATAAGATGGAGCGAGTGTTTGATAATTTGATTCGAAATGCGGTAAATTACAGCTACAGCGGGACTGAGATACTAGTTTCTATGGGGCTGATAGGGAATCAGGTGGAAATCCGTTTTCGGAATCATGGAAAAACAATTTCGCCGGAGAAGCTGTCTCGGATTTTTGAACAGTTTTTCCGGGTGGATGCTTCCAGGTCTTCCCAAACCGGGGGAGCAGGGCTGGGACTTGCCATTTCAAAGGAAATTATCCAACTTCATGGGGGCAGTATTCAGGCGAAAAGCGAGGATGAGCATGTGGAGTTTTGTGTATTGCTTCCGCAGAGCTTGTAAGAAAATCGTATGATTTTTATGAGAAAAAGATCAAAGAATCCATAGAGAAACCACAAACATAAAGCACTTTGTTTTGGTACAGTGAATGTATCAAAACAAGGTGCTTTTTTTCAATTTCACGAAAGGATGAGAAAAATGAAAAAATTAAATGTGGCAATATTTTTTGGAGGATGTTCCTCTGAGTATCATGTATCTTTAGAATCAGCGGAAGCAGTGATTGGAAGCTTAAATACAGAATTATATCAGCCTGTTCTGGTGGGAATTTCAAAGACAGGAGAGTGGTATTGCTTTCGGGGGGAACCAGAAAAAATTGGAAAAGACTGCTGGCTGAATGAAGAGGATTGCGTTCCGGCAGTATTATCCCCTAATTCCCATGGACGTGGGCTGCTGCTTCTGGAAAAAGGGGAGGTAAAGCTGGTTCCAGTGGATGCGGCCCTTTCAGTTATGCATGGGAAGTTTGGAGAGGACGGGACGATACAAGGAATGATTGAAATGGCAGGGATCCCTCTGGTGGGGTGTGGAGTTTTGGCTTCCGCCCTTTGTATGGATAAGGAACGGGCCCATAAGCTGGCCCAGGCGGCAGGGGTAGCCGTTCCGGAATCTATTGTGCTGAAAGAGGATTTTAGGAAAGAAAAACAGGCGCTGGCGTTTTGCGAAAAGGTAGGGTATCCGGTTTTTGTGAAGCCTCTGCGGGCAGGATCCTCCTTTGGCATTACAAAGGTGACAGGAGAGGACAAGCTGTGGGAGGCCATTGCTTTAGCATTTCAATATGACGATCAGGCGGTGCTGGAAGAATGTATTCCAGGCTTTGAAGTGGGGTGCGCTGTGTTAGGCTGTGACGATTTGACGGTGGGGGAAGTAGATGAGATCCAATTATCTCAGGGATTCTTCGACTTTACAGAAAAGTATTCTCTGAAAACTTCCTCCATTCATGTTCCGGCCCGGGTGCAGCCGGAGGTGTCCGCACACATCAAGGAAACGGCAAAAACGCTGTATCAGGCTCTTGGCTGCTCTGTATTTGCCCGGGTAGATATGTTCCTTACACCGGAGGGAAACATTGTCTTTAATGAGATTAATACGATTCCAGGATTTACGGAGCATAGCCGCTATCCGGGAATGATGAAAGCGGCAGGCGTAGAATTTCCGGAGCTTTTGGATCGTATGATTCGATTGGCGGTGGCAAAATGAAAAAGATTATATTAGGTCAGGAAAGTATTTATGACGGAAATCTGATTTTAGTCAACGGAGACCACCAGGTTTGCGCTTCGGGGAGAGAGGACTTGATGCCCGTAGGAAATAGAGACGTTTTATTAAAACGTCAGGCGGGGCTTCTTTTATGGGAGCTTTTGAAAAAAATCGACGCTACAAAATCCATTGCTTTGGTCAGCGGTTTTCGTTCCCACAAAGAGCAGCAGGAGATTTGGGACGACTCCGTTGCAGAGAGCGGATGGGATTTTACAAAGAAATTTGTGGCAGCTCCTGGACATAGTGAACATGAAACGGGACTTGCTATAGATTTAGGTCTGGAAAAAGAAGAAATAGACTTTATTTGCCCGGAATTTCCATATGACGGGATTTGCGGCAAGTTTCGGAAATATGCCGCCAGCTATGGATTTGTAGAGCGTTATCCAGCCGGGAAAGAGGCGGTGACCGGGATTGGCCATGAGCCGTGGCATTTTCGATACGTAGGGGTTCCTCACGCGGTTATATTATCAGAAGAAGGCTTGACATTAGAAGAATATATGGATTTTTTGCATGAATATCCATATGACAAACCTTATCATTACAGGGGAAACGGCCTGGAGGCCGTGGTTTTCTGGCAAGAAGCCTTAAAGGGGGAACATACCTTAGTATCTTTGCCAGAGGAATATCCCTGCTGGATTTCCGGGAATAACGTGGACGGATTTATTATTACAGAATGGAGGGGGATGTATGGCTGCCAAAAAGAACTTCGGAGGGCTTGATTTATTCCGGATCGCTGCGGCTTGTCTGGTAGTTGCCATTCATACGTCTCCCTTGGAGACTGTTTCACCGGAGGGAGATTTTTTTCTAACCAGGATTTTGGCCCGGGTGGCAGTACCATTTTTCTTTATGGTTACAGGGCAGTTTGTATTGTCTGATTATCTTAAAGAAGACGGCGCTTTGAAGAAAAGAGCAAAAGCCGCAGCCCCCCTTTGGGGCTATTTGCAAAAAGCGGCGTTGCTGTATGGGGCGGCTATATTGCTGTATCTTCCTCTTGGAATATACGCAGGGCATTACAAAGAACTAAATGTCGGGACGGCGTTTCGGATGCTGCTGTTTGACGGCACCTTTTATCATCTTTGGTATTTTCCAGGATTGATTTTGGGAATTTTGTTGTTGATGGTCTTAGGACGGTTTTGTTCTGTAAAAGTAACGGGCATAGTGGTAAGCCTATTGTATCTCCTGGGGCTTTTGGGAGACAGCTATTGGGGACTGACCAGCCAAATTCCCGGGGCGGCGGATGTATACGAATGGTGTTTTCAAGTGCTGTTCGGGTATACCAGAAATGGATTATTTTTTGCCCCCTTGTTCTTGTGGATGGGAGCTACGGCTTACCGGGAAGATCGTGGAAAAACAGTTGGGCCGTCCGTTGGGGGAATAAGGGCAGATGCTGTGGGGCTGGGGATTTCTCTGGTTTCTATGACGATAGAAGGGTTTTTATTGCGTTATGCTGAATGGCAGCGTCATGACAGCATGTATCTGTCCCTTCCCTTGTGCATGTTTTTTCTATACCAACTATTGCTGAAAGTGACTTGGGAGACGCCGCTAATCTGCAGAACGGCCGCTACCTGGATGTATCTTTTGCATCCGGGGATGATTGTAATCGTGCGGGGGCTTCCCTTTGGTAATGTTATCGCAAAAAACAGCCTGGTATTTTATGGGGTTGTGCTGCTGCTCTCTGGCTGCGCTGCATGGATGACCGCTTATTTGCTGCGGTGGGTTTTGGGACATAGATTTAGAAGAGAACAAAGAAAAAGCCGTGGTGGAGAGCTGTTTTCCAGGGCCCGGGCATGGATTGAAGTGGATAAAGAAGCCCTGAGACAGAACGTGGCGGCCCTTAAGGCTTTACTGCCTGAGAACTGTCAGCTGATGCCGGCCGTGAAAGCAGACGCTTACGGACATGGCGCAGTTCTCATAGCAAGAGAGCTGAATCGTATTGGGATTTACGCATTTTGCGTTGCTTGCGTTGCGGAAGGAGTTTCTCTCCGGAAAAACGGTATCAAAGGAGAGATTTTGGTCCTTGGATATACGCATCCCAGAGAATTTGAGCTGCTGCATCGGTATTGTCTGACGCAGACGGTGGTAGATTATGACTATGCCCAGTTACTGAATCAGTGTGAAAAGAAAGTACGAGTGCATGTGGGAATTGATACGGGAATGCACCGTTTGGGAGAACGAAGCGACCATGAAGAACGGCTGGCGGAGATCTGCCGTATGGAACATCTGGATATTCAAGGGGCTTTTACTCATTTATGTGCGGATGATACTAATAATCCCAAGGATGTGGAATTTACCCAAAAGCAGGCAAAGGAGTTTTACAGAATTGTGAAAAAATGGAAGGAACAAGGATTTTCCTGTCCCAAGGTACATCTTTTAGCCAGTTATGGGGTATTGAATTATCCGCAGCTGGCAGGGGATTATGCCAGAGTGGGAATTGCTTTGTATGGCGTTCGCAGCGCCAAAACAGATTATGACCGTTCCGGTATCCGGCTTTTTCCGGTGTTGTCTTTAAAGGCAAGGGTGGCTTCTGTAAGAGAGCTTGGGCCTGGAGAAGCAGCCGGATATGGACTGGCTTTTGTCGCCCAGAGTTCCATGAGGATTGCCACGCTTGCCATCGGTTATGGAGACGGACTGCCGCGAGCTCTCTCCTGTGGTGGGGGAAGCGTTTTGATTCATGGGAAACGGGCCAGGATTCTGGGGAGAATCTGTATGGACCAGACATTAGTAGACGTGACAGATATTCCGGAAGCAGCGGCTGGGGATATTGCCGTATTGATTGGAACTTCCGGTGAAGAAGAGATTACAGCTTATGAGCTGGCAGAGGCGGGGGACACTATTACCAATGAAATATTAAGCAGGCTCGGAGGAAGGCTCTGGCGCGTGGGCGTTGGAGGAAGGTAAAAGAGTTTGCCAACAAGGGAAGCATACGATATAATGACAGAGAAATATTGCATAGAATCAAATAAGTGAAGCTGATAGAATAAAATATAAAAATATATACAAGCAGGAGGTAACAAAAATGGCAAGAATTCAATGTAATTTTTTCTCTTATTCCCTGGGCTTTCCGGTAGATATTCAAATTATATTGCCCAGCTTAAGCCCATGCGATATGGAGCAGCCCCATAAGCTGACCCATGTAATCCCATTCAAGTATCCGGTGCTGTATCTGCTTCATGGTCACGGTAACGACTATCTCTGTTGGAGCCGCTATACTTCTATGGAACGATATGTGGAAGAGCGCAGGATTGCGGCGGTTACTTGCTCCGTAGGAAATAAGGCTTATATGAATGCAGAATACGGAGAGCGGTATTTTGATTTTGTGGAAAAGGAACTGCCGGAATTTATTTTGGCTAATTTTCCCATATCAGACAAGCCGGAGGATACTTACTTGGCAGGGCTGTCCATGGGCGGTTATGGAACATTGGCCCACGGATTGGCCCATCCGGAGTCTTATAGAGCGATTGGGGCGTTTTCTCCGGCCGTGGAGTTATCCGGCTATGAAATAGAACGGCTGGGGCATTCTCTTCCTCCGGCAATGGATTTGCGAAAATTGTTGGAAAGGGATTTAGGGGAAGGAAAGCGTTTGCCGGAATTGTTTTTATGTATAGGAAAAAAAGATTTCTTATACGAAGCCGTATCTGATTTTCATAAGTATTTGAATGAGAAAAATGTGATACACCGATACGATGAAGAGGCAGAGTATGAACATGAGTGGGCATTTTGGGATCTGGAGTTTCCTATGTTTCTGGATTGGCTGCCCCGGACAGATGCTTATGTCGGCATGGAGCCTCACAAGATGTAAGGAAAATAGTCTGTAAATTAAGTCTATAATAAAAAATAATAAGAAAAATATAAATATTTACCCCGGGTGTGACGATATCCTTAATAAGAGTGATATGACAGAAAAATGCAGCGAAAGGATTCGCGGAAAAGTTTCAGGGAGTGGAAAAGCATGAGCATGAGAGTAGCAGGTTATCAAACATCCGGGGCATTATCCGGTAGAAAGGCTTTAGATGACAAAACGGCGAAAGCAGCATCTAATGTAAAGACGGCCGATTATGGGGTGCAGAGACTCAAACCAAAGTCGAATATGCGAAGAAAGAAATTAAATTATAATTCCAGAGAAATCCGTTCCGCCCTGATGCGGGCGTCCAAGTCTCAAAGCGCCGGCATGGTGCTTAGTACCGCAAAAAGTAAGCTTGTGAGCTTGCTGAAATGTAAGGGATGCGGAATGTACAATGAGAGTGAATTAAATACGGCAATCGTTCATGCCAGAAGAATGGTGCAATGTGCAAAAATAAAGGTGCGCCATTTAAGCAAGGAGGAGCAGGAGGAGAGAAGAAATGAAAAAGCTGCCCAGGAAGAGGGCAAAGGCGGCATGGAACGTTTGCAAAAGGAGATGCGCTATCAACAGCGGAAGATGGCATTGGCACGAAAACGGCGGATGCATCGTCAACTGGAGCGTATCAAGATGGATCAGGCGGACGAAGAATATAAAAATAAAAGTGCACAGAATCAAAAAGAACAGGGAACGGTTTCTATGACGGGTGTTTGCGACTTAAGCGATTTAGAGTTACAGAAACTGGAACTGGAAATGAGCCAGGAAGAGGCGGCGCTTCAGATGGAAGCAGGTATGGAAGGAGTGATAGACGCTGCATTTGCCATGGGCATTGATCCAGCGGCAGTTGGAGGCACAGAGGCAGGCGGTTCCCAGACGGGGGTGATGCCGCAAGGTGTAGGTGATATGGCCGGAGGGGTAATTGATATTTGCTTGTAGGATACAAGGGTACCTAACCGGTATATAAATAGATAGCAGAGAGGGTTTTCATATATAGAGTCTGGAGGGATGAGATATGAAGGTCAGAGAAATAGGAAGCATCTATTATCATATGTATGGAAGCAACCGAACCTACAAACCAAGAGCCAAAAGCAGTAGCAATTTTGCAGAAATACTAGATGAAAAGCTAATGGCGAATCGAAGCTTTGAAGATACGCCGGATTCCCGGGGGCAAATCCCGGTATTGATTGGCGGAGTGAGAATTGCGCGAGGTGCCTTAAGATGAAAAAAACAGAATGGATACAAAAAGCTGCTCCAGGAACGGGCGGGTGGAAAGTAAGGAACATGCCGGACTTTCACCATATTCGAATCTATCCTGGAGCAGCTTTTTGTTTGATGGCTTTTACTTTACTTTTGCCAGGGGCAAGGTAAAAATAAATTCCGTGCCCACATCCTGAGTACTGATGACATTGATATTTTCATTATGCGCTTGGATGATTTCCTTTACTATGGATAGTCCCAGGCCGGTTCCGGTCTTATCTTTTCCTCTGGAAGAATCTGTTTTATAAAAACGTTCCCAAATTTTTTTCAGGCTTTCTTTTGGGATGCCGATGCCGGTATCTTTTATAGAGACAAAGACCTTGTCGTTTCGTTCCGTCGTTTCGATTGTGATAGAGGAATCACCATGGCTGAATTTGATGGCGTTATCAACCAGGTTGTACATCACCTGTTGGATTTTGCTCATATCGGCGGTTACAAATAATTCCTGTCCCGTTAAAATCAAGGCAAAAGAAATTTTCTTCTTGGTGCAGGTTCCTTCAAAGGATTGAACCGTCATTTTGATAATGTTATTGATGTCGAAATCAGAAACGTCCAGAATCACGCCATGGGAGCCGTATTTATTTAGCTCCAGCATGCTCTCGGTAAGTTTATTCAAACGTTCAGTTTCAACAAGGATGATATTCAGATACCGGTCCTGGAGCTCTGGGGGAATCGTGCCGTCCATAATAGCCTCTATATACCCTTTGATGGAAGTAAGAGGGGAACGGAAGTCATGAGAAATATTTGCTATAAATTTCCGCTGATCTTCTTCCAGGGTGTTTAATTCGGAAGCCATATAATTTAAGGAGGCGGCCATATAGCCGATTTCATCGTTGGAGCGGAGATGAATTCTGGTATCGAAATTCCCGGAGGAATAAGCGTCTGCAGCTTTTGTGATTTTTCGGATTGGAAGGTATACCGTCCATGTAAACAGCCCTAAGACCACGAAAGCACATACAAAGAGGATTGCCAGCGTTTTGTAGGCGATATTTAAAAAACCGTCTCCATATCGGGCAATACTTGTAAGAGGTTTATGAATGAACACATAACCCCGTACCTTATAATTAATGATAATGGGAGCATACACGGTCAGAGAATCTTGGGGCAAGGTGTCGAAAAACTTGCCGGTTTGATAGTAGCGAGAGCCGAAGCTGCTGATGCTGAAGCCGTCTATTTGCGCAGGTACATTGTCGGATGCTGCCTGGGAGTCAATTAAAATCGTGCCCTGGGGGCTGACAATCCAAATAGGGGTATCCAGGTAAGCAGACATGGAAGCCAAATGACCTTGTACGTCCTTTAAAGTCATGGTACTTAAATAATAATTGGAGGCGTAGTTGGAAGCAATGGTTTTGGCTTCCCGGTACAGGCTGTCCGCCTCTTGCTCCCGCATATAGCGGTATGTGTGCTTGGTCGTAAAAGTAGTGATAGTCAAAAATCCAAGAATACCAAAAGCCACATAGCCCGCAAGCAGTTTCAGGTAAAGTGTGCGTCTCACGATTTCACCTCAAATTTGTACCCAATACCCCATACGGTGGCCAGGCTCCAGGATGCGTGGTCCTTGATTTTTTCCCGGAGCCGTTTCACATGGACGTCTACGGTCCGGGTGTCCCCGATATATTCATAGCCCCAGATATGATCCAAAAGCTGTTCTCTGGTAAATACCTGGTTTGGAGAGGAAGCCAAAAAATACAGAAGTTCCAGTTCCTTTGGCGGCATGTCTATCGTGCGGCCCTGATAAATAACGGAATAGTTCGTCTGATTTACAACTAAGTCTGGATATTCGACACATTTGATGTTGGGGGCGGCGGCTTCCTGCTTTACTGGCTGATAGCGGCGCAGCACGGCTTTTACTCGGGCCACCAGTTCCTTGGAATCAAAGGGTTTCATAATGTAATCGTCGGCTCCCAGCTCCAGGCCCAGGACTTTGTCAAAAATCTCGCCTTTTGCAGAGAGCATGATAATAGGGACATTGGATTTGGCCCGCAGCTCCCGGCATACCTGATAACCGTCGATGCCCGGAAGCATCAAATCCAAAAGAAGCAGGTTGGGATGATATTGTTCGAAGACCTGTAATGCCTCCTCGCCATCGTGAACCATTTTGGTATCATAGCATTCTTTTGTCAGATACAGGGAAATCAGTTCCGCTATATTTACATCGTCGTCTACAATCAGGATTTTTTGTTTCGCCACCATAAAGAGGGGCCTCCTTTCCATGGGATGTTTCCTGTTTCGGAAGATTATTTGAATTCTACAATGGTAACGCCGGAGTCTCCCTCTCCGAATTCTCCCAGCCGGAAAGATTTTACATATTTCAGGCGTTTTAAATGGCTGTGGACGGCTTTGCGCAGGGCGCCGGTGCCTTTGCCGTGTACTACGCGTACCGAGGGCATGTGGGCCAGGTAAGCGTCGTCCAGATATTTGTCCAGCAGGGCTACGGCTTCGTCGGTAGTCTTGCCGATTAAATTAATTTCGGTAGAAACGCTTAAGGATTTGGACATTTTCAGCTTGCCGGAGCCGCCTCCTTTTGGTTTGCTTTTATAAGGCGACGGTTCTTCCAGAAGCACCAGATCCTGGATATTTACCAAAGAACGCAGAATGCCCATCTGCACGTAAAGGTCGCCTTTTTCATTGGGGAGCGTATGAACCGTACCTTTCAGGTTTAAGCTAAGCACTTTCACAGAGTCTCCGATGCGAAGCTTTTTGGGGACTTTGTGGTTTGCAGGAGGCGTTTCCTGCTTCAAAGCCATGCCTTTTTGGGCCTGGTTCATTTTGGCTCTGAGCCTGTCGCGCTCTTGTTCCATTTCCTTGGCAGAAATATTGGCTTTGCCGAATTTATGAAAATTCTTAATGGTTTCATCTGCTACTTCTTTGGCTTCCCGCAGGATGGCGTGGGCTTCTTCGTTTGCCTGGCGCAGAATTTTTTCTTTTTGACTGTCCAGACGGGCTTGCTTTTGTTCTAATTTATGTTTCAAGGTTTCGATTTCATCCTTGTACTGTTGAATGGTGAGTTTTTCCTGCTCCATGGCGATGCGGTTCTCTTCCAGATTGGAAATCAAATCCTCAAAATTTTCATCCTCTGCATCCATTCGGTTTTTAGCGTCTGCAATAATGTCCTGCCCCAGTCCCAGTTTACCGGAGATAGCAAAAGCATTACTTTTTCCGGGAACGCCAATAAGCAGGCGATACGTAGGACTTAAGGATTCCACGGAGAATTCGCAGCAGGCGTTTTCTACCCCAGGTGCGGACAATGCAAACACTTTTAATTCACTGTAATGGGTGGTAGCCATGGTGCGGACTCCCATTTCATGAAGACGGGACAGGATGGAGATTGCCAAAGCGGCGCCTTCCGTGGGATCGGTACCGGCGCAGAGCTCGTCAAAAAGCACCAGGGAATTGTAAGTGACATGTTCCAGTATAGAGACAATATTTGTCATGTGGGAGGAGAAGGTACTTAAGCTCTGCTCAATACTTTGCTCATCTCCAATATCTGCAAATACATCGTCAAAAATTGCAAGCTGAGAGCGGTCAGCCGCCGGGATGTGAAGCCCAGCTTGCCCCATCAGGGTAAAAAGTCCTACTGTTTTTAAGGAGACAGTTTTTCCGCCGGTGTTAGGGCCGGTGACAATCAACAGGTTGAAGTCTTCCCCCAGACGAATATCAATGGGAACTACTTTTTTTGGATCCAAAAGCGGATGGCGGCCTTTGCGGATTCGGATGATTCCGTCCTGATTAAACAGCGGGGCCGTTCCATTGTAATTTTTTGCCAGAGACGCCTTTGCAAAAATAAAATCCAATTGAGTAAGGAGCTCATAATCCGTTTGAATGGCGGGAATATATTCTGCTGTCTGGCTGCTTAAGTTTGCCAATATAATTTCAATCTCATCCTGCTCTTTCAAAAACAGCTCTTTCAAGTCATTATTCAGCTTCACCACAGACATGGGTTCAATGAACAATGTGGAGCCTGTGGCAGATTGGTCATGGATCATACCGGGAACCTGACTTTTGGATTCGGCTTTCACAGGCAGGCAGTAGCGTCCATTGCGCATAGTGATGACAGCGTCCTGCAAATGGTTCCGGGCGCTGTTTAACATCGTGTTCATTTGAGCGCGGATTTTATCGTTGACGACGCGAATAGAGCGCCGGATGCTTTTCAGGTTGGAGCTTGCGTCGTCTGCAATTTCATCTTCAGACAGAATGCATCTTTGAATTTCCTGGTGAAGAGGCGTCAAAGGCTCAAGACCGGCGAAGAATTCTTCCAGAGAGTCTTTTTTCTCTTCTTCTCGTTCGCTGCGGGAATACTGTTTGACACGTTTTGCAGTCTCAAGGAGAGAACATAAACGCAGGAATTCTTCTATATTAAAGGTTCCGCCGATTTCCAGGCGTTTTAGGGAAGCGCCCATGTCATGGCAGCCTGAAAAGGAGGGCGCTCCTTTTCGGTAAATGCGGGTCAAAGCGTCGGCTGTTTGACATTGCGCCAGCTGGATGGCTGCAAGATCCATGCTGGGGGTGAGGCGTTTGCATAGTTCTTTTCCAGAACGGCTGGAGGCCTGTTCCGTGAGAAGTGCAATGATTTTGTTATATTCTAAAGTTCGTAATGCTTTTTCATTCATAATAGGTTCCTTCTTTTTAAGTGGTAAGGATAGGTTTCGTAATATGGGATTTTGATGTGGGGCGTTGAAAATGAAGTACGGTTTCCAATCGTATGTGGAAAACAACCTCATTGTATCATGTGTACTCCTTAAGGTAAATAAAAATCTTGCAACACAGGAAAGAAAAACGTATAATGTCGTTAGGCAGCGTTTGTATCAGCATTAGAAAACAAATGTGGGAGAGATGCGGGAATGTTTCCGGAGCTGCTCCAGGAGGAAGCCTATGGGAGAACATCATAATAACGAAGAATTTTCGTTTATTAAGGAACAAATTAAGGAGAGACCGGTGAACAAGCGGAAGCTGTTACATAAGATTCTGTGGGTTGCACTGTGCGGAGCGGTATTTGGTGCAGCAGCCTGTATCACTTTTGTTGTGGTAAAGCCGAAGCTGGAGATGCTGACAGAGCCTCAGCCGGGCCAAACCGTGCGGATTCCGGAAAACCAAAAGGGATGGCATGGACAGGATATTGGATTGGAGGACGAAAGTCAAAAAAAGGATGACGATCCCGGCGAGAGTGCATCTAAGCAGGATAACGAGAGCCAGGGAGACGGAGAAACTTCTGGCCAAGACGATAAATCTGAAGCCAGCGGAGAGGATGAAAGTCAACCGGAACCTGTTTATATAGAAAGAGATTTGAAAGCAGAAGATTACCAGGAGCTTCAAAATAAGCTGTATGCCATAGGAAAGCGGGGAAATCGTTCCGTAGTAACTGTGACCGGGGTTAAAAATAATACGGATTGGTTTGACTCTGCTTATGAAAGCGAAAATCAAGCCTCCGGCATTATCATTGCTGATACGGAAAAGGAGCTCTTGATTTTGACGGAACGAAAGGTTATTGATAATGCGGCTGCCATCAGCATTACCTTTATCAATGATACGGAGGTTCCCGCATCTTTGAAAAAATACGACGGAAATACCGGAATCGCTATTATCAGTGTCGCTCTGGAGGATATTCCCCAGGAGACTTTAGGCAAAATTGATGTGGCGGTGATGGGGAATTCTGTTCCTGTGAACCAGGGAACCGTGGTAATTGCAATAGGTAGTCCCTTGGGAGCTACTTATTCTATTTTGTGCGGCACCGTAACTTCTTCTGACAATACCGTTTCTGCCTGGGACAGTTCTTACACAATTTTTACTACGGATATTATGGGCAGCAGCCAGGGAAGCGGCGCATTGATCAACCTGGATGGAGAGGTGGTAGGCCTTGTCATGCAGGGGTATAGCAGTGAAGGGGATCAAAATACTATTACAGCCTTGTCTATTTCTCAGCTGAAGGGTATTATCGAAGACCTTTCCAGCGGAAGGGCGATTCCTTATTTGGGAGTAAAGGTGAGTACGGTTACAGATGAAATCGTGGAAGAATATGGTCTGCCTAAAGGCGTTTATATCAAGAGCGTGGAGACGGATGAGCCTTCTCCGGCTATGGAAGCCGGGCTTTTGGAGGGGGATGTGATTGTTGCCATGAATGGGGAGGCTGTTTTAACGGTGGAGGAATATACGAAGCGTCTGCAGGCCCTGGAGCCGGAACAGCAGATGATTTTGACGGTTCTTCGGCAAAATGGGAAAGAATATGCGGAATTGGAGTGCAGCGCCACGGTAGGCGTACGGCAGTAAACGACAGATATATGTTATGAAAAAGGGACTACTTGGGAGGATAGAAAATGAAATATATCAAGACTTTGCGCGAGGGAGAGCGCGTGGCAGGAATTTATCTTTGTAAACATAAACAAAATGCGTTGACAAAAAACGGAAAGCCGTATGAATCTTTAATCTTGCAGGATAAGACAGGAACATTGGACGCTAAGATCTGGGATCCTAATTCACAGGGAATTGATGATTTCGATACATTGGATTATATAGAAATCATGGGGGATATTGTTAATTTTCAGGGCGCGCTGCAGATGAATGTAAAACGGGTGCGAAAGGCCAGAGAAGGGGAATATGAGCCCAAGGATTATCTTCCGGTGAGCAGTAAAGACGTGGATGAGATGTACCAGGAATTAACAAGTATTGTAGCTGAGATCAAGAATCCCTTTTTTAAGGAATTGGCAGAAAGCTTTTTTGTAAAAGATAAGGACTTTGCAGAGCGTTTTAAGTTTCACAGTGCGGCTAAGAGTGTGCACCACGGATTTGTGGGGGGACTTTTGGAGCATACCTTAAGCGTTACAAAGCTTTGCAGTCATTTTGCAGACACATACGAGATTTTGAATCGGGATCTGCTTCTGACAGCAGCCATGTTTCACGATATTGGAAAGCTGGAGGAGATTTCCTGTTTTCCGGCGAATGATTATACGGACGACGGTCAGCTTCTGGGACATATTGTGATTGGTTCGGAAATGGTCGGAGAAAAAATTGCACAAATGGAAGGATTCCCCAGAAAAATGGCCGTGGAATTAAAGCATTGCATTTTATCGCATCAGGGAGAATTGGAATTTGGCTCTCCCAAGAAACCGGCTTTGGCGGAGGCTATGGCGTTGAGCTTTGCGGATAATCTGGACGCCAAGATGGAGACCATGAAAGAGCTGTTCGCGTCCGCTCCTCAGGGGAGTACAGAGTGGTTGGGGTATAATCGGTGGTTAGAGACAAATATTAGAAAGTCAAGTGTATAAAGGGGAAAAGATGGAAGGTTTGCATGATTTAAAAAAAGGCGATTTGGTTCAGGTTGAGATTTTAGATATGAGTATTGACGGAGCGGGAGTTGGGAAGGCGAATGGCGTTACACTTTTTGTAAAGGACGCAGTAATCGGCGATCAAGTTCTGGTAAAGGTCATGCGGATGAAAAAGCATTATGGTTATGCCAGAATGATGGAGGTTTTGAATCCCTCCCCTTATCGCGCAACCCCTCTTTGTGAATGCTACAGGCAATGCGGAGGCTGCCAGCTCCAGGCCTTGAATTATGAAAAACAACTGGAATTTAAGGAAAAAAAGGTTTTGGACAATTTGGAACGTATCGGCGGCTTTTCAGATGCAAAAGGGATCATAGAGCCTATTATTGGCATGGAAGAGCCTTTTTTCTATCGAAATAAGGCCCAGTTTCCTATTGGCAGAGACAAAGAAGGGAAAATCATAGCCGGATTTTATGCAAGCCGCAGCCATACGATTATTCCCAATCGTAACTGTTGTTTGGGATCTGTTGTAAATGAGAAGATTTTGGACATTATAATTCGTTTTATGGAGGAATATGGAATTTCTCCTTACGAGGAAACCACCGGGAAAGGGTTAGTACGGCATGTTTTGATTCGAACCGGATTCTTTTCCAAAGAAATTATGGTCTGCCTGGTGATAAATGGGGACAGGCTTCGGTGTTCCCAAAAGCTGGTGGAGGCATTGTGCCAGATCGAAGGAATGACAAGCATTACATTAAATATCAACCGGAAGAATACCAATGTGATTCTGGGCGAGGAATTGATTTTATTATGGGGGCGGGAATATATTACGGATTCCATTGGGGATATCCGTTACCAGATTTCACCGCTCTCTTTTTATCAAGTAAATCCAGTACAGACACAGAAGCTGTATCGTACTGCCTTGGAATATGCAGGACTGACCGGGGAAGAGACGGTATGGGATTTGTATTGCGGTATCGGGACAATCTCCCTTTTTTTGGCTCGGAAAGCGAAAAAAGTCTATGGTGTGGAGGTTGTAGAGAAGGCCGTTGAGAATGCTAAGAACAATGCAACCTGGAATGGGATTCATAATGTAGAATTTTTTACAGGCAGGGCTGAAGAGGTGCTGCCTGAGTTTTATGGAACGACTGATGACGATTCCAGGCCGGAGGGGAAGGAGGATATGCGTCATCCGGATGTGATTGTGGTGGATCCTCCCCGGAAAGGCTGCGACGCGAGGTGTCTGGAGACTATTGTAAGGATGCAGCCGGAGCGGGTGGTTTATGTGAGCTGTGATTCGGCGACGCTGGCCCGGGATTTGAAGTATTTGTGCGGGAATGGGTATGAGTTAAAACGGGTGCGGCCAGTGGATATGTTTCCGCAGACGGTGGGGGTGGAGACGGTTGTACTGCTTTCCCACAAAAAGCCAGACGGACATATCAACGTAAAAGTTGAGTTTGGTGAGGGTGAGGGAAAAGTTCCGCTTGATGATATTGCTCAAAGAGCAGAAAGCTACAAGCCCAAAGAGCGAGTGACCTACAAAATGATAAAGGAATACATAGAAGTTAAATACGGCTTCAAAGTACATACCGCATATATCGCAGAGGTAAAAAGAGATTTGGGCTTGCCGATGTACGATGCTCCTAATGCGGTAGAAGAATTGAAACAGCCGAGGAAACATCCGACACCAGAAAAGGTTGAAGCGATAAACGATGCGTTGAAATATTTTGGCGTTTGTAGTTAATCTTTAGTGCATAGTTATAAACTTATAAAACGACATTTACCATTCTATATGGTAAGATTAAATAAAGTTACGATTTTATAAATGTAGGTGGTAAACATGGGAGATAATCGAAGAATTTTTAGTGATAATGAAAAAATGGTATTATTTAATGAGGTCGATGGGCGATGCCCAATTTGTGGAAAGCCATTAACTAATACCAAGAATGGACAAATTATTAAAATGTTTGAAGTGGCACATATATATCCTGCGAATCCTCGTCCAGAGGAAATCGAATTGTTAAAAGACGAGGAACGTTTGAGTAAAGATGTTAATAGTCTGGATAATGTCATAGCGGTCTGTAGAATATGTCATAAAAAATTTGATACGCCACGAACTATAGAAGAATATCGCTCGTGGGTAAGACTTAAAAAGAAATTGTTGCAAGATGCACAGCTAAAAAATACATATGCACTTTTTAATATAGAGGAAGAAATAAAGGAAATATTAAAAAATTTAAATGATGAATCTTTAGAGGAAGACTTGGTACGTTTAAGTTATGAATCTTTGAAGATAGAGCAAAAAGCCAATGACACCTTACCTTTTGCAATAAAACGTACCATTAAAAACGATGTGGTAGATTATTTTGACTATATTCATAAGATATTTATTGAAATGGACAAAGTAACACCATATAAATTTGATACCCTAGCGGCTCAAATAAAGGGATTTTATTGCAAAACTATGCAAATTAATCCTAACCAAGAATTTGTATATGCTTCTTTAGTGGATTGGCTTAATGAAAAGACAGGGTCATATTCAAGAAGAGCTTGTGAAATTGTGATTGCATATTTTATACAAGATTGTGAGGTGTTTTCATGATATTGCCGAATAAGCTAATAAGCTTTCAAGATTGTATTCTGGCAAAAACAGTTTATATTTTAGAAAAGATTAGTGATTCAGATTTTTCAGTAATTGGGTTATACGAACAAGTGGAAACTCATTTTGAAGATTTAAATGAATATATGTTGGCTTTGGACGTTCTATATGTTCTTGGCAAAATAAAATATAATGAGGAGTTGCAGGTGATACAGTATGTTGAAAAAAATTAGTTGTAATATATTTTTGCAGAAAGAAATTGTATTTCATGAGGGTTTAAATGCTATTGTAGGAGATGATATTGCTTCTAATTCGATAGGAAAATCAACTATGCTTATGATTATTGACTTTGTTTTTGGAGGCGATGATTATATTAGTAAAAATCATGATGTAGTAGATAATTTGGGTCATCATGATTTCAGATTTGTTTTTAATTTTGATAATAAGGATTACTATTTTATTAGAAGTACAAATGAATACAAATTTGTATCTATTTGTAATGAGAAATTTGAAATTTTACAGAGTGTAACAACGGAAGAATTTACCGCATGGTTGCAAGAAAAGTATGATTGTCAATTAGAATCGTTAACATTTAGAAATGTTGCTGGTAGATATTTCAGAATTTATGGGAAGGAAAATTTAAATGAAAGAAAACCTATTCAGTATTTTGAAAAAGAAACTGCACCTAAATCTATATTAGCTCTTTTAAAATTGTTTGATAAATATAAATCATTAAAAGCATATGAGGAGCAAATAGAAAAATTAAAAAGTGACAAAACTACATTGGTTGATGCGGCAAAAAAGAATTTTTTGCCGAATGTCAACACAAAAAGTTTATTTAATAAAAATGAAAAAAAGATTGAAGAATTAAGCGTACGATTAGAAAAAATAAAGAAGGAAATTGTAACAACATCGCTTGATTTAGAGTCAATGGTTTCTCAAGAAATATTAAAACTTAAACGGGAGAAAAGCCAACTTACTATTAAATTAAACTCATATCAAAGTAGATTGCTAAGAACACAAAATAATATAAAAAATAAACCTGTGAAAATTAGTGCTGAGTTAGAACAATTTGTGTATTATTTTCCAGATTTTAATGTAGAACAGATTAATAAGGTGGAGGATTTCCATAAAAATATAAGTAAAATATTAAAGAGTGAACTTGCAGCAGTAGAGAAGGAATTAAAAGCTAAAATCGAGGAAATTAATAATCAGATAATAGAAATAGATAAGGAAATTGAACAGAAATTATCCATAAAAGATGCACCTAAATTAGCAGTAGATGAAGTGGTTGATTTGGTGGCACAAATAAAACAGCTTAATGATGAAAATGGATACTATACCAAGAAGAAACAATTGGAGGGGGCTATATCACAGGCTAATGATGATTTAAGTGAATTAAAAGAAAAGGCATTAGATGAAATATGTAATGAAATAAATGTCAAAATGTACGAGCTAAATAAAGAAATATATGTTGATGGAAGGCGAGCACCGACACTGAATATTCATGGAAGTAAATATTCGTTTAATACTGCGGGGGATACTGGAACAGGTACAGCTTTTGCTAACTTGATATCATTTGATCTTTCATTACTGGAATTAACTCGTTTGCCAGCTATAGCCCATGATTTGCCATTGTTAAAAAATATTGAAAATGTTGCAATGGAAAACATTATTTCAATATATAGTAGAAGTGAAAAGCAAATATTCGTTGCTATTGATAAATTGAGTTCTTATGACGAGAAAGCGGCACAAATTATAAATAAACATAAAGTATTACAACTTTCGAAAGACAAATTACTCTTTATCAAAAATTGGAAAAGCAATAAATAAATCTAAAAAGCGTATCATTAGAAATAGTGGTACGCTTATTTTTGTCCCTTTTTGCAGATTTGTCCTTTCCTCTGCTTTCCAATATAATGAAGCTAAAGAAGTGGAGGTGTGCTTATGAAAGAGAAATTTAATCATCTGTATTTGGATAGCCACGAAAGAAAGCTTTTAATACATAGCCTTGTAGAGTTAAAAAATTAGCTCATTCAGCAAGGCAGATATACGGATTGTGTTGACGAGCTTATTTTTAAGGTCATAAATGCACCGTCCAAGAGAATGAAAATTGAATATGTCTAAGGCAGATTACAAAGCCGCTTATTCTTATTGATTTGAACCGCTCCCTGTCAAGTAGACAGTTAAAAAAATAAAAATTTTTACCTGCC